>CAMYXL010000009.1 GCA_947303255.1 uncultured Clostridia bacterium
TGATCGCATTCGGGATACCGCTCTTCAATACATCGTATGTATCAACGAGAAGAAGTGTCTTTGTAGGATATGAGAGTGCATAAGCCTTGAATGCCTCGAACTCGTTTTCGAAAAGCATTACCCAGCTGTGTGCCATTGTTCCCGACAGAGGAATATCGAAGTGCTGTCCGCAGATGGTACATGATGTTCCGGCAACGCCTGCGATATAAGAAGCACGTGCGCCCAAAACGGAAGCGTCAAAGCCCTGTGCTCTTCTGGCACCGAACTCCATTACAGGACGGCCTTCAGCTGCTCTTACGATACGTGCTGTCTTTGTAGCGATAAGACTCTGATGGTTGATCGTACAAAGAAGAGCTGTCTCCAGGATCTGTGCCTGCATGATAGGTCCTCTTACCTTAACGAGCGGCTCGCCCGGGAATACTACCGTTCCTTCAGGGATAGCCCATACGTCACAGGTGAACTTGAAGTTACGAAGATACTCGATGAATCTGTCGTCGAACTTGTACTTGTCCTTGAGGAACTTAAGATCCTCTTCGTTGAACTTTAAGTTCTGAAGGTAATCGATGACCTGCTCGAGTCCTGCCATTACGGCATATCCGCCGCCCTCAGGTACGTTTCTGAAGAAAGCGTCAAAGTAAACGATCTGATCTTCGTATCCGCCGTCCAGATAACCTTTTGCCATTGTAAGCTCATAGAAATCCGTGAGCATGCTCATGTTTGTGCGGTCATTCCATGTTAAAAAATCACTCATAAAAAATTCCCCTTTCAGGAATAAAAAAATCTCCGACTGATGGTAACCACAAGTATACCATTCAGCACGGAGATTTTCCATTTTAATCTAGCTTTTACTTATTGTTCGAAGCATCGTTTGTTTTCGGATCAGCAACGATCTCCTTAAGGGATGTAGCAAGACCTGCAAGGCCCTGGATCTCTGAAGGGATGATGATCTTTGTTGCTCTGCCGTCAGCAGCCTTTGCAAATGCGTCGAGGCTCTTGATAGCGATAAGTCCTTCGTCTGCACCGACGTCCTTGATCATCTGGAGACCTCTTGCCGTAGCTTCCTGAACCTTGAGGATAGCCTGAGCCTGACCGTCAGCCTCTCTGATAGCTGCTTCCTTCTTAGCTTCAGCACGGAGGATAGCTGCTTCCTTCTCACCTTCAGCCTCACGGATAGCGGACTCTTTCTTACCTTCTGCAACGAGGATAGCTTCTCTCTTCTCACGCTCAGCCTTCATCTGCTTCTCCATTGCATTCTGGATCTCGCGCGGCGGCATGATGTTCTTAAGCTCAACTCGGTTAACTTTGATTCCCCATGGGTCTGTTGCCTCATCAAGGATAGCTCTCATCTTTGTGTTGATGATGTCACGGCTTGTAAGAGTCTGGTCGAGCTCCAAGTCACCGATGATGTTACGAAGTGTTGTTGCTGAGAGATTCTCGATAGCGAGGATCGGACGCTCGATACCGTATGTATAGAGCTTAGGATCAACGATCTGATAGAAGACTACTGTATCGATCTGCATTGTAACGTTATCCTTTGTGATAACGGCCTGCGGTGCGAAGTCTGCTACCTTCTCCTTGAGGGAGATCGTCTTTGCTACTCTGTCGATGAACGGTACTTTGATGTGGATACCTGTATCCCATGTCTTGTGATAAGCACCGAATCTCTCGATGATCTTTGTTGTTGCCTGTGGTACGACCTTAACGTTAGTGATGATGATCAAAAACAAGATCGCCAAAATGATTCCTAATGTAATGATTACTTCAACCGGCATAATATATTTCCTCCTAATTAATTAACTGTTTCTACTACAAGTTTTACGCCTTTGATACCTTTTACGATTACCTTGCAGTCCTTATCGATCGGCCTGTCACACGCAGCGCTCCAGATCTGACCCATTACTTTGATCTGACCCTTGCCTTCAATAGGATCGATGGCCTCTGTTACGATGCCTTCCTGCCCTATGAGACGGTCCGCGTTGGTTGGCTCTTTGTCGACCTTTTTAATATCTTTCATGTTTGGTTTGATCCATACTATGAACAGTATAAAAAGAGCTACCGATACCAGCACCATCGCGACGATCTGGATCCACAGGTCAACGTTGAATGCTGCGAGTATTGCTGCCACAAGACAGCCTGCTGCACACCATATCGTAGTAAGACCCATCGCAGCCGCCTCGATGACGAGGAATGCGACCATTAAGATGACCCAAAATAACCACATTGGAAATGTGCCCATATCATTACTCCTTTCTTTAAATATAGCCGAACTTATTTTGTTGAATAAGTCCGACCTCAGATCCCATTAGTTCTTAATGTGATTTGATTATATAGCAGCAAAAATGGGCTTTCAATACGTCTGAATATATCTTATAAAAGTCTTATACATTCCTTAAACTTTGGGCTTCCCAGTCATAATAGACCTCTTCCAAAGTTAGTCCTTTTGCGGGCAATGTACGGCCTGCTTTTGTCCTGTCTTTTGACTTTATTATCTGAGGTATCATCTCCGGTTCTATCTTGCCGTATCCGACCTCCATCAGGGTACCCGCGATTATCCTTACCATGTTGTATAAAAACGCGTTTCCCTGAACCTCGATCTCTATGTCATTATCCTTCTCGAAAACGTTTACCGAGAAGATCGTCCTTACTGTCGTAGTCTGGCTTCCGCCTGCCGCACAGAACGCCTCGAAATCATGTTCTCCCCGAAAAAACTCAGCCGCCTTTTTCATCTTCTCGACGTCGAGTTTGTACGTCGTATGATAAGAGTATCTGTCCTTCAGAGGACTTCTCAAAGGCGACGAATAAAGACGGTAGATATATCTCTTTCCGAGGGTGTTAAAACGAGCACTGAAACTGTCGTCGACATACAATGCTTTTCGAACGGAAAGATCGGAAGGAAGATGCGCGTTGATGGCGATCGGGAGCTTGTCTTCCGGGATAAAAAAAGGAACGTCCAGAGAACTTACGTGACCGCGCGCGTGAACGCCCGAATCAGTTCTTGAACATCCCTCTACATGTATCTTAGTCTGATAGATCTCTTCAAGTGCAGCAGTCAACACATCGCAGACTGCGCGGCCGTTGTTTTGACTTTGGAATCCGACGAAATCAGTTCCGTCATATTCTGTGATCAAAGCAACCTTCATCTTATCATCCCTGCATGTTGTCATCGCTGCATGACTTAGCCATCATGGCAGCACCTACGATACCTGCATCGTTACCCATCTGGGCAAGTTCGATCCTTGTCTTCTTAACGCCAGGTCCGAAGTAAGGACGTGACATTGTCTTCTCCTGCAACGGAATGAGGAGCGGATCGCCTTCGTTACAGACACCGCCTCCGATAACGAGTACCTCAGGCATGAATGTGTTGATGGCATTTGCAAGTCCGTCAGCGAGATAATCTGTGTATGTATCAACTACCTGAGCTGCAACTTCATCACCGAGTCTCATAGCCATAAATGCAACCTTCGCATTTACCTTTCCGAGCTCTGCGATAACGTCGTTGAGCTTTGACTCAGGATGAGCCTCGGCAGCTTCTTTTGTCATTCTGATAAGAGCGCTCGCGGAACCATACTGCTCGAAGCAGCCCTTACGTCCGCATGAGCACTGAACGCCGCCTGAAACGAGAACGTGATGACCGAACTCGGAACCTGCCTGGTTAAATCCGGAGTAGATGCGGCCATTGATGATAACGCCTGCGCCTACACCTGTTCCGAGTGTGATGGTTACGGAGTTCTTTGTGCCCTTGGCAGCACCTGCAACTGCCTCAGCCATGCCTGCGCAGTTTGCATCATTGTCGATATAAACAGGAAGATCAACAACGCTTCTGATGATCTTTCTCATTGGAGCCATATTGAATGGGAGGTTGTTGGAATAAACCAATACACCTGCTTCGTTGTCAGGTGTTCCCGGAGAACCGATACCGATAGAATCGATCTGATCCGGTGTAAGACCTGCATCCTCGATGACCTTAAGAGCGAGTTTACCCATATCGGTAATGATCTCCTCCATCGGCCTTTCAGCCATGGTCTTGATGCTGTCTTTGTTTAAGAGTGTACCCTTTTCATCTACAATTCCGGCCTTGATGTTTGTACCACCGAGGTCGATACCCACATAATAAGTCATAACACTTTGCCTACTTTCAAAATTAATTTGCCCACTGTCACACACAGCAAGAGTGATTATATCACAGCGGCATATAAAAGGCTATTTGTGAACGTTTTCGAGAAGGAAAAGATCAGAAAAGGCTTCTTATGCTGTCAATCTTTTCGACAGCGACAAGAAGGAATGCGCCCAAGCTCAAAGCGATAAAGATCGCCACGTCTTTTCCGGTCAGCTTCAGAGGGTGAAGTTTGGTCCTGCCCTCACCGCCGTTATAGCACCTTGCATCCATAGCCGTCGCGAGTTCGTCCGCACGCCTGAAGCTCGATACGAACAAAGGAACGAGGACCGTCACGTAGCCTTTGAGACGGCTTACGATCGTGCCCGTATCATAGTCGGCACCACGGGATACCTGGGCCTTCATGATCTTGTCTGTCTCATCGATCAAAGTCGGGATAAAACGGAGCGCGATGGACATCATCATCGCCATCTCGTGGACCGGGAACTTGATGACCTTAAGTGGTGCGAAAAGTTTCTCGAGAGCCTCCGACAGTTTAAGCGGAGTCGTGGTAAGTGTAAGGATGATGCTCGTAACGAGGATCATCATGAGAAGTCTTACGGCCATGATCAGAGCCGATTTAACGCCGCCTTCGGTTATGGTGATCTTCCACCATGAGAAGATAACGTCGCCGCTTTTGAGAGTCAGGACGTTAAGTACAACGATAAGTATGATGATCGGCAGGATCGGCTTCGCGGAATTCCACATGACCTTCGGAGGGATCTTTCCGAGGATCTGAAGGATTACCGTAAGGACCACCAAAAGTCCGATGGCGATCGGTGACTTAAGAAGGAATATCGCGACAAGATACAGGATGAAAAGTATCGCCTTGCATCTCGGATCGAGATTATGAAGAACTGAGTTGGCGCGGTAGTAGCGGCCGATACTGATATCTTTAAGCATCGACACCTCCCAAGAGGAGCGCTGCCTCTTTTACACTCTGCGCGCGAAGAAGATTCTTCTTCGATACGGGATCGAGTCCGAGCCTTACTGCGATTATCTCCAGGAACCTTCTAAGATACGGAGCTCTGATCTCCATCTCTCTTAAGGCATCTTTATCTTCGAACATCTTTATAGGGTCGCTGACGCCCATGATCATGCCGTCTTTCATCGTGCAGATCCTGTCAGCATGCTCATATGCTTCGTCCATGTAGTGAGTAACGAGAACGATGGTCGTGCCGTTTTTCTTAAGCTCGGAGATGGTCTTAAACATCTCTCTTCTGCCCCTCGAATCAAGTCCTGCAGCAGGCTCATCTAACACGAGTACTTCAGGCTTCATGGCGATTACGCCCGCGAGAGCGACACGTCTTTGCTGACCACCCGAAAGTTCAAACGGACTTTTCTCCAGAACCTCATCATCAAGGCCTACCTGCTTAGCGGCATCTCTTATCGCTTTATCGAGTTCGTCATCCTTCATGCCCATCTTCTTAGGACCGTACGCAATATCTTTATATACCGTCTCTTCGAAAAGCTGATACTCAGGGTACTGGAACACGAGTCCAACCTTCTGTCTTATCTGCTTGATCTCCTTTTTCTTGGAAGTTGAGAGCACGGTATCGCCGTAGTGGAACTCCACTTTGCCTTCGCCCTGCGGCCTAATGATACCGTTCATATGTGTAATGAGGGTCGTCTTGCCGCAGCCGCTTCTTCCGACCAGCGCGAGAAGTTCGCCCTTCTTGATATCCAGATCAATATTCTTCAGAGCCTTAGGGCCTTTGTCATCATATGCATAACTTAAGTTCTTAACGCTTATGAGCGTCTCGTCATACTTTGGCTTAGCGGACGGAGCTTTGATCTTCGCGTCCGTAAAATGCGCTCCCAAAAACCTCAATGCGCTTCTGATAGTCTTCGCATCTTCAAGTGAATAGTTAAGTCCCGTAGCGTTCTTGATCTCCCACAAAAGCTTCGAGTAGATAGGAGAATCAAGTCCTGCCTCCAGCATCTCCGGAACGTTATTGAGAACATCCTGTGGAGCACCCTCGAGCGTGATCTTGCCCTTCTCCATGATATAGACCTTATCGGTCCTGGATGCTTCCGTCATGTCGTGTGTAATTGTTAAAACGCTGATCTTGTTTTCACGGACAAGTTTTTCCACGAGAGCCAGGAATTCGTCGCGGCTTACAGGGTCCAGCATCGCCGTTGCTTCGTCCAGCAAAAGGAACTTCGGAGACATCGCGAGCACTCCCGCGATGGCGAGCTTCTGTTTTTGACCGCCTGAAAGTTTAGCAGTCTGCCTTTCTTTCTTATCGAAAAGTCCCACATACTTGAGCGCGTTTTCGACGCGCTCGGAAAGTTCAGGGTTCGGGATGCCGATATTCTCAGGACCAAAGGCAACATCCTCTTCAACTGTGGTTCCGACTATCTGGTTGTCAGGATTCTGGAAAACACAACCCGTGTTCCTTCTTATATCCCAAAACTTGTCATCATCTTTTGTATCTATTCCGAAAACGGTAATGTCTCCTTCATTCGGCATCTCCAATACATCAAGGAGCTTGGCCATGGTTGATTTACCGGATCCGTTGGCACCTAAGAGCGCGACATATTCGCCCTCCCCTATCGTAAGAGAAGCGCCGTCTACCGCGTATTTATCGCTGTCGCTATAAGAGAAGCGAACATCCTTTGCCCGTGCCGTATTTTCCATAATGACCTACATTGTATCACAGAATAAAAGAGGGCCGTCTCAATATTTGAGACAGCCCTTTAACTCTTGTCTTTAAGACTTCCTCAAATTATACGAACTCGAGGATAGCCATCTCAGAACCGTCACCTCTTCTGGCACCTGTTCTGATGATTCTTGTGTAACCGCCTGTTCTTCCAGCGTACTTAGGAGCAAGCTCGTCGAAAACCTTATTAACCGGGTTAATAACATTTCCTTCAGCATCGTGGCTCTTCATAAGCCATACCATGATCTCCTTACGTGCTGCAAGTCTGGATGGGCTGTCAACCTGAACGCTCTTCTTCTTAACTTCACGGTCAACTACTTCATACTTATTGCCAGCCTTGGATGTCTTTGTTGTAAGAACCTTCTTACCCTTACCATCAAGCTTAGCAGCGGAAACTGTAACTTCTTTTGTTGTGTAATTATCTTTTTCTTTAATAGCCATGGAGATGAGCTTCTCTGTAATAGCGGAGATCTCCTTGGCACGAGCAACGGTTGTCTCAACCTTGCCGTTAATAACAAATGCCGTTGTCATGTTACGAAGGATAGCTTTACGCTGATCCGAAGCACGACCGAGTTTTCTGTTAGGCATCTTGCGTGTCCTCCTAAATTAATCTTCAGTATCTGCGAGAGACAATTCCATCTCTGCAAGTTTTGCAATAACTTCATCAAGTGACTTCTTACCGAGGTTTCTAACCTTCATCATGTCATCCTCGGAACGAGCTACGAGATCACCGATCGTGTTGATAGCTGCTCTCTTAAGGCAGTTATATGTACGAACGGAGAAGTCAAGATCCTCGATAACGATGTTGAGCTTGCTGTTCTTCTCGCTCTTGTCATCGATCGTTGTGAAGCTCAAGCCGCTGTCTGTCTCTGTGAGAGATGTGAAGAGGCTGAGGTGCTCAACGAGGATGGAAGCTGCAGAAGAGAGAGCCTCGTCAACCTTGATCGTACCGTCTGTCCAAACCTCGAGTGTGAGGCTGTCAAAGTCTGTACGCTCGCCGACACGAGTATTCTCGATCTTGTAGTTAGCCTTCTTTACTGGTGTAAAGATAGAATCGATAGCGATAACGCCGATTGTCTGGCCGTCTACTTTATTCTGCTCTGCTGTGTTATATCCGCGACCTGTGCTGATCGTAAGTTCCATGTAAACCTTGGAAGATCCGTTCAGGGTTGCGATTACATGATTAGGGTTCATGATCTCAACTTCATCATCGTGAACGATATCACCAGCTGTAATCTTGCCTGTCTTGCCTTCAGCGATGCTGATGCAAACAGTCTTAGGTGAATCTGTGTGAAGTCTTGCACGAATTCCCTTGATATTGAGGATGATCTCTGTCATGTCCTCGATAAGACCAGGAACTGTGGAGAATTCATGATAAACGTTGTCAATACGGATTGCTGTAACAGCTGCACCCGTAAGGGAAGAAAGAAGTACTCTACGAAGCGAGTTGCCAAGTGTCGTACCATAGCCACGCTCGAGCGGAGCTACAACATATTTGCCGTAGGAACCATCATTGCTGATTTCAGCACACTCAACTGTTGGTTTTAAGATTTCAATCATTTTTTTCCTCCTATAGGCTTTTCGCTTTAAGCAGTATTCTTAGTAGTAACTTATAGATATTACTTGGAATACAACTCGACAATAGCAACTACGTTTACCGGTACATCGATCTGCTCAGATCTTGGAATAGCTACAACCTTACCGCTGAGCTTATCCTCATCTGCCTCGAGCCACTCTGGAACAACGTGTCCGTGTGTAGCATCGATAATATCTTTGTATCTCTGGGAGGCCTTAGCCTTCTCTCTGATCTCGATAACGTCACCAACGTTAACACGGTAGGAAGGAATGTTTACGCACTTTCCGTTGATCTGAACGTGTCTGTGGCTTACGATCTGCTTAGCTTCAGCTCTTGTACGAGCGAAACCGAGTCTGAAAATAACGTTGTCAAGTCTTGTCTCGAGAAGAATCATAAGGTTTTCACCGGTTGTGCCGTACTTAAGCTTCTTTGCCTTCTCGAAGTAGTTTCTGAAAGGCTTCTCAAGAACGCCGTAAATGAACTTGGCCTTCTGCTTCTCTTTGAGCTGCATGCCGTATTCACTCTGCTTCTTAGGTCTTGCTGTCCTATTCTTGTTGGACTTTTTATCTATACCAAGATATGTCGGCTCAATACCAAGAGCTCTACATCTCTTAAGGACAGGTGTCATATCTCTTGCCATCTCTAAATCCTCTTTTCTAACTAATAATAATCGTTATCCGTATTAAAGCTCGGATTATACTCTTCTTCTCTTCGGTGGTCTGCAACCATTGTGTGGAACAGGTGTAACATCTTTGATCATTGTTACTTCAAGTCCAGCTGTTGCAAGAGCACGAACTGCAGACTCACGTCCGGATCCAGGTCCCTTAACGAAAACTTCAACAGTCTTCATACCGTGATCAACAGCCTTCTTAGCAGCTTCCTCAGAAGCCATCTGTGCTGCGAATGGTGTACCCTTACGTGAACCTCTCATGCCCATCTCACCGGCGGAAGCCCAAGAGATAGCATTTCCCTGAGTATCTGTGATTGTAACGATTGTGTTATTGAATGTTGCGTGAATGTGAGCCTGACCCTTGTCAATATTTTTACGCTCACGCTTCTTAGGTCTAACTGCGGCCTTTTTAACTGCCTTTGCCATTACTTGTTACCTCCCTGATTACTTCTTCTTGCCAGCAACAGTACGCTTTGGACCCTTACGAGTACGTGCGTTTGTCTTTGTACGCTGACCTCTTACCGGGAGCTTGTTCCTGTGACGACGGCCACGATAGCATCCGATTTCAGTTAAACGCTTGATATTAAGAGCTACCTCTCTCTTGAGGTCACCCTCTACTGTGTAATTGTTTTCGATCTGATCACGAATCTTAGCGATCTCTTCCTCTGAGAGATCCTTAACTCTTGTGTCAGGATTGATACCAGTATCCTTGATGATACTTGCTGCATTTGTCTTACCAATGCCATAGATATAAGTAAGAGCGATCTCTACTCTCTTGTCATTTGGCAAATCAACACCGGCAATACGAGCCATTTCTGTACCTCCATTTGAACAGTTAAATGTTAATTATTTATATATCGACACGCAGCGTAAGGATCTTTCGGGTTAGGAAAGCAGCCGCCCCTACATGAACGTGTAATATCCTAAATTGTTTTTTAAGTCGTGTCAGGACTTACATACCAAGACTTGAACAGGGCTAAATCTGTTCTCTTGGCGTTATCCTTAGCCTTGCTTCTGCTTGTGCTTAGGATCGGAGCAAATGATCATGACTTTACCGTTTCGGCGAATAACCTTGCACTTTTCGCACATAGGCTTTACTGATGGTCTAACCTTCATTTTTTACCTCCTGGTTTTTCTCAACGCAAATTTAGCGCCTTTTACGCGCATGCTAATATATTTTAGCAGAACTTTTTATTTTTGCAAGAAGTTTTTTCATCCTTCTCGAAAATAAAACCGCCTCGCGAAAGGCGGTCCTAAAATCCTTAGTTTTTAGCTCTCCATGTGATTCTGCCACGGGAGAGATCGTATGGTGAAAGTTCCATTGTTACCTTGTCACCAGGAAGGATCTTGATATAGTTCTGGCGAAGCTTGCCGGAGATGTGAGCAAGAACGATGTGTCCGTTATCAAGCTCAACCTTGAACATTGCATTCGGCAATGCGTCTACTACCTTACCCTCTACTTCAATTACGTCCTCTTTTGACATGTCATTCCTCCTCAAAAGTTGTCATTTCCGGTCCATTTTCCGTTATGATTATCGTGTTCTCATAATGTGCTGACGGCTTACCGTCTGCGGTTACTATTGTCCATTCATCATCACACAGTAATACTTTCTCAGTACCCATGTTGATCATCGGTTCTACACAGAAGGCCATTCCCTTAACGATCCTTGGTCCTCTTCCCGGCTTACCGTAGTTCGGTACATCCGGCTCCATGTGCATCTCTCTTCCGATACCGTGGCCTGTCAGTACTCTGACGACTCCGTAACCGAAAGACTCTGCATATTCCTGGACTGCGTGGCTTACGTCACCGATCCTGTTGCCGATCTTGACCTGCTCAAGGCCTTTGAAGAATGCTTCCTTGGTCCTCTGAACAAGGAGCTTTGTCTTCTCGTCAACGTTTCCGATAAGGAAAGTCCTTGCTGCGTCTCCGCAGAAACCGTCAAGCTCAGCCACTACATCGCAAGTGATGATATCTCCGTCCTTGAGGATTATATCATCTGTCGGGATTCCGTGTACGACCTCGTCATTGATCGATGTACAGATCGCTGCCGGGAACGGCGGGTTGCCGTAACCTACACACGGAGCAGAGCCGCCTGCTTCCTTGATGATCCTTTGAGCGACATCATCAAGATACTTGGTGGACACACCCGGCTTTGCTTCCTTCTCGAGTTCTCTCAAGATCTTAGCTACGAGCTTACCCGCAGCTCTCATCTTGTCTAATTCATAATCGGATAATATCTCAACCATGAAATCACCTCTTTTGAACTCAGATGAGTCCCTTTGCCTTGAGGCCGTCCTCGAGCTGTTTTCTACAGATCTCAGGATCTTTGTTGTTATCACCCTCGATGATGATTCCCTTCTTGTCGTAGAAATCGATCAAAGGCTGTGTGTTTGCATAATAAGTCTTAAGTCTTGCCTCGACTGTCTCCGGCTTGTCGTCATCTCTCTGAACAACGTTGCCGCCGCAGGAATCGCAGACACCCTCGACCTTAGTAGGTCTGAATGTTACGTTGTAGCTCTCGCCGCACTTCTCGCAGACTCTTCTTCCGGATACGCGGCCCTTGATCGTCTCGTCGTCAACAACGATAGAGAGAACTGCGTCGATGGACTCGCCCTTTTTCGAGAGGATCTCGTCAAGAGCCTGAGCCTGTGCGATAGTTCTCGGGAATCCGTCAAGGATGAATCCCTTCTTGCAGTCATCTTCGTTAAGTCTGTCCTCGACCATGGAAACAGTAACACTGTCCGGTACGAGAAGACCCTTGTCGATGTAGCTCTTTGCTTCAACGCCCAAAGGAGTACCACCCTTGATGTTTGCTCTGAAGATATCTCCTGTGGAGATGTGAGCGAGGTTGTACTTCTCTCTTAAATATGTAGCCGAAGTTCCTTTTCCTGAACCCGGTGCACCAAGAATAATAAGTTTCATATAATAAACACTTCCGTTTCGTTAATTTTCAAACGTTTGTATTATAAACGCATTTTTAAATAATTGCACTCTTTTTCGCTATTTTATGCTTTTTCGAAAACAAAAAAGACCGCCTTCATAAGAAAGCGGCCGTTTTTTGTATCTTTATGATGATCAATCAAGGAATCCTCTGTAGTTTCTTGTTACAAGCTGGCTCTCGATCTGAACTACGAGATCGTTAGCAACACCTGTAAGGATCAATACGGAAGTTCCTGCGAACCATACCATACCGAGATCGAGCAAGCTCGAGATAAGAGTAGGAACCAAAACGATGAATGCGAGGAACAAAGCGTCCACCCAGTTCAAACGGTTAGCTGTTCCGAGGATGAAATCCTTTGTCGGACGGCCAGGTCTGATACCAGGGATAAATCCACCGTTCTTCTGAATGCTGTTCGCAATCTCCAATGGGTTGAACTGGATCAACGAATAGAAGAATGTGAAAAGTATGATACAGAAGAATTCTGCTACGTAGTACCAAGGGCTTGTACCGAAGTCACGGCACCATGTTGCAAATACGCTATCTGACTTCTGAAGGAACAACGTAAAGATGAAGTTCGGCAAAGAAAGGATAGACATTGCAAAGATAACCGGCATAACGCCTGACTGGTTAACCTTGATCGGAATGTATGAACTCTGTCCGCCGTAGCTCTTACGTCCAATAGTCTTCTTGGAGTACTGAACGTTGATCCTTCTCTCAGCATTCTGAACATAAAGAACGAAAATGATGAGACCGATCGTAACTGCGGAGATTGCTACGAAAGCGAGCACACCGATGGAGATACCAAGGATGCTGCTGTTTGTCTTAGCAGAGAGCTTACCGCTCAATCCGGAACAGAACTCATAAGCCTGCTTAACCATCGCCGGGGTTCTGGTTACGATACCAGCGAAGATGATAAGGGAAACACCGTTTCCGATACCGAACTCGTTGATACGCTCACCGAGCCAAACGATGAAACATGTACCGGCCGTGAATGCAAGTACGATAAGTGCTGCGTTCAATGGCTTTGGAAGTACATTAACCATTGCTGTTCTTGTAGACCACATGATTCCGCAAGACTGCAAGAATGCAAGTCCGATCGCAGAATATCTGGTGATCTTCTGCATCTTCTTTCTGCCTGCTTCACCATCTTTTGAGAGCTGCTCCAACTGAGGGAATACAACTGTCAAAAGCTGAATGATGATGGATGCGTTGATGTATGGAGTAATACCGAGGGCAAAGATTGTTGCCGAGTAGAATCCACCACCGGAGATGATATCCATCAATCCACCGAGCTGACCCCAGTTCTTAACGAGGTTTGTGAAAGCAGCTCTGTCGATACCAGGAGCAGGAATAAGACCACCGATCTGATAAAGGCCCAAGATCAAGATTGTGAAAAGGATCTTCTTACGAAGCTCCGGCAAACTGAAAGCCTTGATCAAGGAATCAAACATACCTCTCATGATCAAACCTCCTCAGCCGTTCCACCAGCCTTTTCGATCTTCTCTTTAGCAGAAGCTGTAAACTTAACTGCCTTAACAGTCAACTTCTTTGTGAGCTCACCGTTACCGAGAATCTTGATGCCGTCGTTTACCTTAGGAAGAGAGATGATACCTGAATCTGCGAGGATCTCTGCAGAAACCTCAGCACCGTTATCAAACTTCTCAAGATCGCTGACATTAACCTCGATATACTGAGGAGCGAAGCGCTTGTTGTTGAATCCTCTCTTAGGCAAACGTCTGTAAAGAGGCATTTGTCCACCCTCAAAACCTGGGCGAACTCCACCGCCGGAACGAGCTTTCTGTCCCTTGTGTCCGCGTCCTGCTGTCTTTCCGTTACCGGATCCTGCACCGCGGCCCTTGCGGTATGCAGCGGCGTTGCCGCTGGAAGTCATTTCATTGAGCTTCATTTCTGTATACCTCCATTAAACTTCTTCACAAGTTACAAGGTGAGCAACTCTGTGAACCATTCCTCTGATAGCGGAATCATCGTTCTTCTCAACAGACTGACCGATCTTCTTGAGACCCAAAGCTGCTACTGTTGCTGCCTGAACTTTTGTGCACTTGTTGGTACTCTTTACCAAAGTAATTTTCAATTTTGCCATGATAAGAGCCCTCCTTAACGAATTTCTTCAATGGACTTACCACGAATGCGTGCAACCTTTTCGATTGACTTGAGTCCCTTAAGACCCTCGAGTGTGGCATTAACCATGTTGTTCGGATTGTTTGTACCGAGAGACTTGGTACGGATATCTGTGATACCTGCGAGCTCGCATACTGAACGAACAGGACCACCAGCGATAACACCGGTACCGCCTGCAGCAGGCTTCATGATGATCTTACCAGCGCCATAAAGTCCAACTGTCTCGTGAGGGATTGTGCCGTTTACGACAGGTACCTCGATGATGTTCTTCTTAGCTTCTTCGATTCCCTTGCGGATTGCGTCCGGAACCTCGGCAGCCTTACCGATACCCTTACCAACGTGACCATTACCGTCGCCTACGATAACGAGAGCAGCAAAGCGCATGTTTCTACCACCCTTAACAGTCTTGGAAACACGTCTGATATGGATGACCTTTTCTGTTAATTCCATATTTGTAGAATCAAAACCCATATGTTATTTCCTCCTGATTAGAATGAGAGACCAGCTTCACGAGCTGCCTCAGCCAAAGCTGCTACTCTGCCGTGATATACATATCCACCGCGATCGAAAACAACTTCCTTAATGTCCTTAGCAAGTGCGCGCTCTGCAACAAGCTTACCGACTGCTGCTGCAGCTTCCTTGTTACCGCCGTTGCCCTGGATATCCTTATCGAGGGAAGAAGCACTTACAATTGTTGTGCCGTTTGTATCATCAATAACCTGAGCGTAGATGTTAGCGTTACTTCTGAATACGCACAAACGTGGGCACTCAGCTGTACCACTGATCTTCTTTCTTACGCGAAGGTGCTTTCTCTTACGAATTTCGTTTTTATCAACTTTACTAATCATTGTTTACACCTCCCGCTTACTTCTTAGCGCCAGTCTTACCTTCCTTGATTCTCAAGTGCTCAGTAGCATATTTAATACCCTTGCCCTTGTATGCATCAGGAAGTCTGAATGAACGAATCTTTGCTGCTGTCTCACCAACAAGCTGCTTATCAGCACCCTTAACAGTGATCTTCTGAGCATCCGGAACCTCGATTGTGATTCCCTCTGGCTCAACCATTTCGATTGGGTGTGAATAACCAAGGTTCAAAACGATCTTGTTACCCTGCTTTGTAGCCTTGTAACCAACACCGTTGATCTCAAGATCCTTGGAAAAACCTTCGGATACACCGATAACCATGTTGTTGATCAAAGAACGTGTAAGTCCGTGAAGAGCCTTCTGCTGCTTCTCGTCGTTCTGTCTTTCAACTGTGATAACGGCGCCGTCGATCTTAACTGTCATGTCAGGATGTACATCCATCTCGAGAGTGGACTTTCCGCCCTTAACAGTCAGGTGATTGCCGTCAAGCTTGACCTCGACTCCTGCAGGAATCGCGATCGGCATTCTACCAATTCTTGACATATTTTTTTCCTCCTGCTCTTTAGATTACGCGCGTGGCACATATGTCGTGTGCCCTGCGCTTTTCAGAGTTTTTATAACCTTTATTAATGATTACCAAACGTATGCGAGAACTTCGCCGCCTACACCGAGCTTACGAGCTTCTTTGTCTGTCATAACGCCCTTGGATGTAGAAACGATTGCGATTCCGAGACCGCCCAATACCTTAGGGAGGTTCTCCTTGTCAGCATAGATACGAAGACCCGGCTTAGAGATTCTCTTGATACCGGAGATGACAGGCTCACGTCCGTCAACATACTTCAAAGTAACCTTGATCATTCCCTGCTTATTGTCCTCAATGCACTGGAAACCTGCGATGTAACCTTCGTCCAACAAGATCTGTGCGATAGACTTCTTCAAGTTAGAAGAAGGGATCATTACTGTCGGATGGCCTGCTGTTCCGGCATTACGGATTCTTGTAAGCATATCTGCAATTGCATCTGTAATCTGCATATTTTTTCCTCCTATAATGCTACGAAATTACCAGCTTGCCTTCTTAACGCCCGGAATCTCACCCTTGTATGCGAGATCACGGAAGCAAAGACGGCAGATGCCATACTTACGCATGTAAGAATGTGGACGTCCACAAAGCTTACAACGATTGTGCTGCTGTGTAGAATGTTTCGGAGTCTTCTGTGCTTTCAGAATCATTGACTTCTTTGCCATTATTAAATCCTCCTAATCACTTATGGAACGGCATACCGATCAACTTGAGAAGCTCGAAAGCCTCTTCGTCTGTCTTAGCCGTTGTAACGATGATAATGTCCATACCACGGATCTTATCGATCTTATCGTAATCGATTTCAGGGAACATGAGCTGCTCCTTGATACCCATAGCGTAGTTACCGTGTCCATCAAATGAGTTAGGACTGATTCCACGGAAGTCACGTACACGAGGAAGTGAAATGCTGATGAGCTTGTCGAGGAAGTTGTACATGTTCTCACCACGGAGTGTAACCTTACAACCGATCTTCATGCCCTCACGAAGCTTAAATGCAGCAACGGACTTACGGGAAACTGTAGAAATTGGCTTCTGTCCTGCAATGATACCCATATCACGCATAGCGTTGTCCAAAGCCTTAGGGTTGTCTTTAACTTCACCAACACCCATATTAAGAACGATCTTGTCGATCTTAGGGATCTGCATTACGGAAGTATACTTGAAAGTTTCCTTCAATGCCGGTGCAACTTCAGATGTATATTTTTCTTTTAATCTGGACATCTACTTACTCCCCCTTGCTTGCCTTCTTGATAGTATCGATAACAGCACCGCACTTCTTGCAAACACGATCCTTAGAACCGTTCTCGTTTACCTTGTGTGCAACACGTGTAGCTTTACCGCACTTAGGGCAAACAAGCATAACGTTTGATGCATCGATCGAACCTTCGCGGTCGATGATACCGCTAGGTGCGTTCTGTGATCTTGCTTTCTGGTGCTTCTTAACCATGTTTGCACCTTCTACGAAAACACGACCTGTCTTTGGCTCAGTCTTAAGAACCTTACCAACCTTTCCGGAATCCTTACCGGAAATAACGACTACGTTGTCGTTTGTCTTAACATGAATTTTATTAGCCATATTAAGTTACCTCCTTAAAGAACTTCCGGAGCAAGGGACAAGATCTTCATGTAGTCCTTGTCTCTGAGCTCTCTCGCGATAGGTCCAAAGATACGTGTACCGCGAGGGTTCTTGTCTTCCTTAATGATTACTGCAGCGTTCTCATCAAACTTGATGTAAGAACCGTCTGCTCTTCTAACGCCCTTCTTAGTACGTACAACTACTGCACGGACTACGTCGCCCTTCTTAACCATGCCGCCAGGAGCAGCTGTCTTTACGGAGCAAACGATGACGTCACCAATGTTTGCGTATTTACGCCATGAACCACCGAGTACCTTAATGCAGGCAAGCTCTCTAGCACCTGTGTTATCGGCAGCTCTGAGTCTGGATTCAACCTGAATCATTGATTTTTCCTCCTACCTTGCATTACTTAGCCTTTTCGATGATCTCGACCAATCTCCAACGCTTATCTTTGGATGTAGGACGAGTTTCCATTACCATAACCTTGTCGCCTACGCCTGCAACGTTCTCTTCGTCGTGAGCCTTAAGCTTGTAGGTTCTCTTCATGATCTTTCCGTAGAGCGGGTGCTTAACGTGCTCTACGACAGAAACAACGATTGTCTTTTCCATCTTGTCAGATGTTACCAGACCTACTCTGGTCTTTCTGAGATTACGTTCTGCCATTGTTCGTTATCCCCCTTAGTTAGCCTTGAGCTCTTGCTCACGGATTATTGTCTTTACTCTTGCGATATCTCTCTTAACAGAAGCGATCTGCTGAGGATTCTCGAGCTGGTTTGTTGCGTGCTGGAAACGGAGCTTAAAGAGTTCTTCTTTGAGAGCAACCAATTCCTTCTGAAGCTCTTCGCTTGACTTGGAACGAATTTCATTAGCCTTCATTTGAAGTTTCCTCCTTTTCCCTAATTACAAACTTTGTCTTACATGGGAGCTTGTGACCTGCAAGACGCATAGCCTCTCTAGCCTGCTCCTCTGTTACACCTGCGATCTCGAAAAGAACGCGACCTGGCTTAACTACTGCTACCCAGAACTCTGGTGAACCTTTACCGGAACCCATTCGAGCTTCAGCAGGGTGCTTTGTTACCGGCTTATCTGGGAAGATCTTGATCCAGACCTTACCGCCTCTTTTTACATATCTGTTGATTGCGATACGTGCTGCCTCAATCTGATTGGACTTGATCCAGCATGGCTCAGTTGCCATGATACCGTAATCACCGTATGCAACGAAATTACCGCGAGAAGCTTTACCGGTCATACGACCACGGTGCTGCTTTCTGTGCTTAACTCTCTTAGGAAGTAACATCAGTTCTCGCCTCCTTCTTTAGTCTCTGCGTTCTTCTTTGCAGGAAGAATCTCACCCTTGTAGATCCAAACCTTTACACCGATACGACCGTATGTTGTGTTTGCCTCAGCAAAACCATAGTCGATGTCAGCACGAAGTGTCTGGAGAGGGATTGTACCCTCGTGATATGTCTCGGATCTTGCGATCTCGGCACCGCCCAAACGGCCGGAGCACATTGTCTTGATACCGAGGATGCCCTGCTTCATTGCTGAAGACATAGCCTTCTTCATAGCACGACGGAAACTTACACGGTTCTCGAGCTGAGCTGCGATGTTCTCTGCTACGAGATTTGCATTGCTATCGATATTCTTAACTTCCTTAACGTCTACGAAGAAATCCTTCTTGAACTTCTTCTTAAGGGAAGCCTTAAGTGCCTCGATTCCGGCACCCTTTGTTCCGATTACAAGACCCGGCTTAGCTACGTTCAAGATAACTGTTGTCTTGTCTGTGCCCTTACGCTCGATCTCGATGGAAGAAACACCAGCGATGTTCTTTCTGCTATCGTCGAAAGGCTTCTTGGAACCCTTACCTGCGAGCTTGATGATCTTATCAAGTTCTGCTTTTACAAACTCACGGATTTGCTTGTCCTCAACAAGGAAATCGCTGAATGTTTTCTTATCGGCATACCAACGTGTGTCCCATTCTTTGATGACACCTACGCGTAAACCATGGGGATTAACTTTCTGACCCATCTACGAAACCCTCCTTATACTCTTTCCTTGAGAACGATAGTAACGTGACTTGTTCTCTTGTTGATTCTGTTAGCTGAACCTCTTGCTCTAGGCATGAAGCGCTTGATGATCGGACCCGGATTTGCGAAAGCATCTGCAACATAAAGGTCATCACGGTTCAAACCGTTGTTGTTTACTGCATTTGCTTCAGCAGACTTGAGTACCTTTGTAAGGATTGGGGATGCAGCCTTAGGTGTGTACATAAGGATTGCATAAGCCTCGTCAATGGACTTACCCTTGATGAGATCAGCAACGATCTTCATCTTTCTAGGTGTTACACGAATGTACTTAGCTGTTGCCTTGCCCTGATCTTTTCCGATACCGAGGAGCTTCTTCTGCTTCTTTGTTGGGATCGGAAGTCTAGCAAATTTCTTAGAAGGCTGTGCATAAGCCTTAAGAATTTCATCGCGATTCTTCTCGATGTTTTCTTTTGTCAAAATTATCTTTTCCACAATTGTACTCCCTTCTACGCTTAGCGGGCGTTAGCAGACTTCTCGCCTGCATGTCCGCCGAACTTACGTGTAGGTGCGAACTCACCGAGCTTGTGTCCAACCATTTCCTCTGTTACATAAACAGGGATATGCTTGTGTCCG
The DNA here is from genome assembly GCA_947303255.1 of uncultured Clostridia bacterium. Classification (GTDB taxonomy): domain Bacteria; phylum Bacillota; class Clostridia; order Saccharofermentanales; family Saccharofermentanaceae; genus Saccharofermentans. The sequence goes on from CAMYXL010000009.1 coordinate 19,824, forward strand.
TCATAAACTGCGATCGTATGTCCGACAAAGTCAGGGAAGATCGTGGAAGAACGAGACCAAGTCTTGATAACCTTCTTCTCGTTGGCTTCGTTCATAGCCTTAATTCTCTTCATGAGGGCGTCTTCAACAAAATAGCCCTTCTTAGTAGATCTACTCATTTGTTACGCAACCTCCTTATCACTTTCTGCCCTTAACAATGAACTTGCTGGACTGCTTCTTCTTATTACGTGTCTTCTTACCGAGAGTAGGAACACCCCAAGGTGTAACAGGGCCCGGAAGACCGATAGGTGACTTACCTTCACCACCACCGTGTGGGTGATCGTTAGGGTTCATTACAACGCCTCGAACTGTAGGACGAACACCAAGGTGACGCTTACGTCCAGCCTTACCGATGTTTACGTTCTCGTGCTCTGCGTTACCGATTGTACCGATTGTTGCACGGCACTTGATGGATACCATACGAACCTCACCGGATGGGAGACGGATCTGAGCATACTCGCCTTCCTTAGCCATGAGCTGTGCGGAAGCACCTGCTGTTCTTACCATCTGAGCACCCTTACCAGGCTTAAGCTCTACGCAGTGGATGATCGTACCAACAGGGATGTTAGCGATAGGAAGTGCATTACCTGGCATGATGTCTGCATCAGGACCACTTACGATAACGTGGCCGATCTTTGTCTCTGCAGGGCAGAGGATGTAAGACTTAACGCCGTCTGCATACTGCAAAAGAGCGATGAATGCTGTACGGTTTGGATCGTACTCAATAGCAACTACCTTTGCAGGGATGTTGTCCTTATTTCTCTTCCAATCGATGATACGGATCTTTCTTCTGTTACCGCCACCGATGTGACGAACAGTGATACGGCCGTATGAGTTACGTCCGCCTGTCTTCTTAGCTGTAGCAAGAAGTGCCTTTTCAGGAGCCTTCTTAGTAAGTACAGAATAATCTGCTACAGTCATCTGACGAACAGCCGGAGAAGTAGGATTAAATGTTTTTACTGCCATTTTTCTTCACTCCTTTTCCTTACTGACCGAAGCCGAACTCTTCGATAGATGTCTTATACTTCTTACCAATCTTAGTTGCCTTACCGCCCTTGCCAAGGTATGTGATGTCCTTAGACTCTGTAGCGATTGTAACAACTGCCTTCTTGTAAGAAGGTGTTCTACCGAGTGCATAACGCTGTCTTCTGAGCTTACCGTCATAGTTTGTAACGTTAACACCGATAACTCTTACGTTGAAAAGCTTCTCAACAGCTTCTTTGATCTGTGTCTTTGTTGCTGTCTTAGCAACCTTGAATGTGTATTTACCCTCTGCAATCTCGGAAGTAGACTTCTCTGTGATTACAGGAGTGAGAATGATGTCCTGAGCTATCATACATATACCTCCTCGATCTTCTCAACAGCAGCCTTGCTTACGAGGAAGCTGTCATACTTAAGAATGTCGAATACGTTGATCGTATTTACGAGAGCTGTCTTAACTGTAGGAATGTTTCTTGCAGAAAGCTCAGCGTTTACATTCTTATCATCGAAAACGATGAGAGCGTTCTCAACGTTCAATGCCTTAAGTGCCTTAGCCATCTCAGCTGTCTTGATCTCGTTCATGTCGAAAGAATCAACAACAACGATCTTCTTGTCAGCGAGCTTTGAAGAAAGAGCAGACTTAAGAGCCAATCTCTTGATCTTCTTAGGAACTGTGTAGCTGTAATCTCTTGGCTTAGGTCCAAAGATGATTCCGCCGCCTACATACTGAGCAGAACGTGTGGAACCGTGACGTGCACGACCTGTACCCTTCTGACGCCAAGGGCGCTTACCGCCGCCTCTTACTTCGCTTCTTGTCTTAGTGGAATGTGTTCCCTGACGACGATTAGCGAGCTGGTTACGGATTACTGCAGCGATAGCAGCCTTGTTAGGCTCAATACCGAAGATTCCGTCGTTAAGCTCGATCGAACCAGTAACGGCACCGCTAAGATTGTAGATATCTAATTTAGCCATTCTTTTGTCCTCCCGTCGCATTACTTAGCCTTTACGGATGACTTAACTGTTACCAAGCCACCCTTAGGGCCTGGGATAGCTCCTCTAAGAACGAGGATACCCCTCTCGCCGTCAACCATAACGACGCTCAAATTCTGAACTGTGCAATTTACCGCACCCATGTGTCCAGGCATCTTCTTACCAGGGAGAACACGAGCAGGTGTGGAGTTAGCGCCCATGGAACCAACTCTTCTGTGGTACATGGAACCGTGGCCTGAAGGACCACCCTTCTGTCCGTGACGCTTGATGTTTCCGGCATAACCTTTACCCTTTGAAACACCGCTTACATCAACGTGGTCACCGACACTGAACATATCGGATACCTTGATTTCCTGACCGAGAGAATATTCCTCATCAGCCTCGAACTCACGGATATACTTCTTTACCTCTACGTCAGCCTTTTTGAACTGACCAGCATCAGGCTTGTTTACGAGCTTAGCTCTTGTAGCGCCTGAAGCAACCTTAACGGCATTGTAGCCGTCTGTTTCAACCGTCTTGTTCTGGAGCACGTACATTGGCTCGCATTCGATAACGGTTGCCGGGATAACGTTGCCGTTCTCATCGAACAACTGTGTCATGCCGGACTTCTTGCCAAGAATGAATTTTGTCATCTTTTCTTTCCTCCTATATTGGTTATTGGTTCACATCGCTGTGAACATGACCTCGTACGGGTTTATTGGCATATGCCCGTCCGATTTAAGTCTGCCTTGTTTTCTTATTAAGCCTTGAGCTCGATAGAAACACCGGCAGGCATGTCAAGCTTCTGAAGTGCTTCAACAGTCTTGGATGTTGGAGCGAATACGTCGATCAAACGCTTATGTGTTCTCTGCTCGAACTGCTCACGGGAATCCTTGTACTTGTGTGGAGAACGAAGGATCGTGATGATCTCTTTCTCTGTTGGAAGCGGGATCGGGCCGGAGTAGCTTGCGCCTGTGCGCTGAACTGCATCGATGATCCTTGCTGCGCTCTGGTCGAGGAGCTCGTGATCATAAGCCTTAATCTTGATTCTCATCTTTTGTGTTGCCATGTTTTTTCCTCCATGTAATGCTGTATTTTATTCTCAACCTTCCCGGGCGTTTCTTTTGGTCCCAATCAAAAACCCAGGCAACCAGTTACTATTCAGATGAACAGCACTTTGGCCCTGGGCATGTGTCTTCCAAAACACACGCTGCCGGATCTATTAAGAATCGCCGACCTTGTGGTCGACTCGCTCCGTCGAAGTTACCCGCAGATGATGCGCAGCCCGCATATTGCGGCAATCTCCGATTTCTTAGCTGATGCGCCTAAACGCGCTCGATTAATATATCACGGTTCGGAAGTGAATGCAAGTATATTCGGAAAATTTCTTAAAATTCAGTATTATCAGAGCTTTTGCGCTCTTTTTCGAAAAAGATAAAAGGTATTATAACACCTTTTGACCCTTATTCCAGTCTTACCCTTAATTCGATAACATGACTGATCTTCTCGATCAGCTTGTCGATCCTGGTGACCTTGAAAAGCCATGCTCTCGCGAAATCGATGAGAGAGCAGACTATGAAGATGGCAATAACGATGCCGAAGCAGTACGGGATAAATAACGGCGAGTCAACGAACTTGGTGCTTCCGATCTTCTCCCAGATGAAGTCCCTGTAAATAAAGAACGTATGGATATAAAAGACTCCGAAGGTGGTCTTCGCGACTTTGATGATGAACTTTCCGAGTCTCTCATCCCTGATCTTAAGGTTGAGGAAGAATGCGAATACGCCGATGGATGCAACTGCCACAGGTGATGAATTGTATGTGTAGAAGAATGTTCCCTGGATCTCGTAGTTTCCTGAGATGAGGTGGTAAAGGTCCATGAAGAACTTGGACATAGGAACGAGCACCAGCATGAGGCACATGATGGTGATGACCGCTTTGCGAAGCTCGATATTATACTTACCGATATAAGCAGCCACGAGATAGACGTACATGAACCACAAAACGGAATAACCTGCGTTTACCAGGAACGGATCCGCATTGAAGAATACGGACGGCATAAGAGAGAACGCCAGGAAAAGGATTCCGATGACGCTTTTGTGGGTGGACTGCTTGATGTTCCTGATGGCCGCGTTAAGAAGAGGCGTCAGGAAGACAAGAACGAAGTAGATGGAGATGTACCAGTTGTTGCCGCTGAATACAGGAAGGAGCTTCGAGAAAGTGACCGCGTTAAAAAGCGACGGCTTAACAAGGAAGGTTATTCCTGCGATAACGATGGTGTAAAACAGGATCTGCGCGTAAAGGGATACTATCCTCTTCCACTTGAACTTGGTCCTCCACATGAAGTAACCCGAGATCAGCATGTAGCTGTTAACGGATGTGTAGCACAGGGCTTCCATTATCCAGGTGAAGTAATAGTTCACTCCTCCGGTCACGCTCTGAAGGACTTTGCCCTGGGTAAAGAGATGGAGCATTATGACCATGAGCATAGAGACGATCCTCAATAATTCGAGGTTCGGCATTCTGGTCGAATTGGTCTTTTGCAGTGTACCCATCTTGATTCTTCTCCGATAAGCGTTCTTATGTATATTATTATAATATTAATCCACTAATAATTTCTTCACGTCTTCACTGGTGAAGTGATACTTCCTGTCGCAGAAGTGACACTCGATGTCTATGCCCTTCGGATCGTTAGCAAGTTCCTCTAAGTCGGCGCGGCTCAAGGTCGCAAGACCCCTGCTCATCTTCTCCTCCGAGCAGTTGCACTTGTAGCTTACTTCAGATCCGCTTAAGAAGCACACCTTAGGATCTCCCAGGAACATGTCGATGATCTTCTCCGGATTAAATCCCTCGTCCATGAGGAACGTGATGTCCGGGAAACCGCCGTTGGCGCGCTTCTCGATATAGTCAATGTCCTCTTCCGTGGCACCCGGCATGAGCTGAACGATAAGTCCGCCCGCGTTTCTTACGCCGTTGCCGTCCATCTGGACGCCCAGCGCAACAACCGAAGGCGTCTGCTCGGAACTTGCGAGGTAATAAGTAAAGTCTTCCGCGATCTCGCCCGTCATGAGTTCCACTGAACCTACATAAGGCTCGCGAAGACCGATGTCCCTGATGACCGTGAGCATTCCCTTGCCAACTGCTTCGCCGACGTTTAACTTGCCCGGCTTATGGTAAGTGCTCTCCACGTCAGCCACGATCGGGTATGCCCTCGCGTGACCCTTGGAGTCGCAGACACAGGTCATGCCCTTCATGGGACCGTCGCTCTTTATTATCGTTGTCTGATTATCGTCGTCGCCCTTCATGTTTTCGGCGAGCATCAAAGACCCGGTGATGAATCTTCCGAGAGCCGCGGTCGCCACAGGCGAAGTCTTGTGAATGCGAAGTGCCTCGTTTACGGTGTCCGTCGTCCTGATGGCAAAAGCGCGCACGTGACCGTCAAGAGCAGTCGCTCTTACAAGGTAGTCTCTGTCGCTGTTTACGGGCGCGCCCGGTGCATGATAAAAACTCTCGTCGATCATTTTGTCTCTTTCCTGAAGACCAAGAAAACGCGTTCGCCGTCCTCGACTTTGTCCACTAACTTAAGGCCTTCCTTTTCTCCTGTCTTTATGAAAAAATCCTCGTCATAGAATCTCTCTTCTATGACCCCGTCGTACCTTTCATAGGTCTCATCCTCTGTCTTCTCGAAAAGGGTCAGCTCGGCATAGTTCATGCCTGTTTCCTCATCAAAGCTGTTGTTCCAAAGAAGCGTAAACTCATCATAATCCTCGAAAAAGACCTGGTCGCCCAGCGTCTTACTGAAGTGATCATAAGTTCCGATGTCGAAGATGAAAAGTCCGCCTTCATTAAGGAAATTCCTGAACGACCCGAAGATCTTTCTGATTCCCTCTTCGTCAGTGATGTGATTAACGGTATCAAGAAGGCTCACGAAAACATCGCAGCTTCCGAAAAGATCGATGTCCGTTATGTCCTGGCAAAGCCAAAGGATGCCTTCGCCGATCTCCCTCGCGCCGTCCAGCATCTCAACAGATGAATCGATGCCGATGACTTCATATCCGAGTTCCTTGAAATTTACGGTGACTCTGCCGTTTCCGCATCCGAGATCGCACAGGATCTTTTTTCCGTCTTCCCCGTCGCCTTTTGCATTACAGTGCTTCTTTATGAGATCGTCGCATGTTTTCGAGAAATGCGAAGGATCAGCATCTTCCTGCAAAACGTCATAGTATGGCGATAGGATATCATAGAAATTGTCCACGGGACCTCTCCTTTAAGGCAGATAACCGAGCGGATCTACCGCCGTTCCGTATTCTCTTACTTCGAAGTGAAGGTGCGGGCCGCTGGATGTTCCGGTACTTCCGACTTCACCGATGCACTCGCCCTGAGATACATACTGACCGTTACTTACGTATACGTTTCTCATATGTCCGTACAACGTGGAAATGCCGTCGCCGTGGTCGATGATGACATAGTTGCCGTATCCCGATCCGCCTGTATCCTGACCCGGAACAGGTGTGTCGACTACGATTACCGTACCGCTCTTGGCAGCCATTACCGCATCGCCGTACCAAGCTCCGATGTCGATACCGGAGTGGAACTTCGTCGTATGATAAACAGGGTGTTCTCTGTATCCGTAGTAGGATGTGATAGTGGTGCACCATGTCGGCCACTGCATTCCGCTGCCGCCGCCACCGCCGCCGTTGTTGGACGATGACTGTGATGAGCTTCCGCCGCCACCATTGCCGGAACCGGACTGCTGCTGTGCCTGCTGCTTAGCGAGCTGCTCGGCATAGAGCTGATTCTGAAGTTCAGCGATCTCAGAATCAAGAGTTGCAGCGTAGTTATTAAGTTCGATCTCTTTCTGCTCTGCTTCAGAGATCTTGAAGTTTACATCATCCAAAGCCTCTGTCGTAACGCCGATCCTTGACTCCAGCTCCTCAAGAGCAGCTGCCATCTCATCAGCAGTAGCCTGCATGTCCTCAGCTTCCTGCAAAGCAACATCTGCCTGAAGCTCGGCATCATCCAATGCGATCTGCATCATGTCAACAGCCTGGCTGTCGGAATCAGCGATAAGAGAGATAAGTTCCATATTCGTGAAAAAGCCAGCGATGGAATCGGATTCCAGAAGAACTTCCAAAGTGGATTTGTTCTGGTATTCGAACATTACGGAAACTCTCGTGGAGAAACGGATCCTCGTCTCCTCCAGATTGTTCTGTGAATCAATATATGTGTCCAGCGCCTCAGCCTTGGCCGTAAGTGCAGCCGCGAGCTGATGTGAGATCTCCTCGTACTGAGCCTTCTGCTCCTCCGACAGACCCTCGAGTTCATCGAGCTCTACCTGAAGTTCGCTCTGCTCACCGCGGAGTTCGTTAGCCGTAGCCTCATATTCGGCTGCCGCCGCCTTCGCGTCGTCACGTTCCTTCTTCTTCTGTTCAATGTCCTCGTCAGTAACCTTCTGATATCTTAAGAGGAAATTGTCGACCTTAGCGTCAGCAAAAACCTTATACGGACTCGAAAACAATCCCGCAAGGATAAGTGCCACCGGTAAGATCAAAAGAAGATATTTAGCTTTACTAATGATAATCTTTCCCATAACTTATACCTTTACATACTTTCGAACTGCTATACCGCTACCCACAGATCCGATGAGAACTCCCATGAGAACGCAAAGGATCAAAACCATCCACATAAGTGACTTATAAGGAAGAAGTGCATAATAAGACGACCAGTCGATACCGACCATCATCTTAATAAACAAAGCTCTGTAACCGATGATCGAGATGACCCACGCGCAGCCTGCGCTGATAAGTCCGACTATGGCACCCTCGATGATAAACGGAACTCTGATATATCCGTTTGTGGCACCGACGAACTTCATGATCTCGATCTCGTATGCTCTGGAATAAACCGAGATCCTGACCATGTTGGAGATGATAAACAGCGCCACCATGAAAAGTACCAAAAAGCTTGCAACCGTCGCGATGTTTACGAAGGAAGTAGCTCTCGACAGGAACGACATGACGTTGCTCTCTTTTGCGACCTTACTTACGCCAGGCAAAGTCGACAGGTAACTTGCGACCTGATCGGCATTCGCAGGATCATCGATCCTGATATTGAACGTATAAGGAAGATACATCTCATAATCAAAGGAATCCAACACAGAAGAACTTGATCCGAGACTTGTCTTAAAGTACTCGTAGTTCTCATACGGATTTCTCTCGATCTGCTCGATGATATGTTCATTCTGAGGAATGAGGCTTCTTGTAGCTGCCAGGTTTTCCTCAGATACATTAAGCTGCATATAGACCTCGATCGGAGGCTGCTGACTGAGCTTTCTCATGATGTTTCTCGCATTAAGTGAGAAGATGAAGAAAGCCGCCATAACAAGAAGCATAAGAAGGATCGTCGTTATCGAAGCGATCGTAACCAGAGGGTGTCTGATGATACCCTTAAACCCCTCTTTAACTGAATTTATAAACGCTCTGAAAGTCATTAATCCTCCTCGGAATCAAGCAGGTCGATATCATCAAAGGAGATCTCGGAAGCCCAATTCTCAAGATCCTTCTCGGCCTTTGCTCTCTTTCCGTCCTTGTCCTCGTTCTTTATCTCATTAGATGCCGATGACTCGAAAAGAAGTCCTTCCTCTTTCTCCTCATCTGTTTTTTCTTCCGGCTCAGGCTTAACTTCCTCAGCAGACTTTATCAAGGCCTCAAACTCAGCCTCTTCACCGCTGCTTAAGTTGGTTTCCGTATCACCGAATGAAAAATTCTCATCCACATTACTGACTTCCATAGCGACAGGCTCTTCAGTGTCCTTCGTTATCTCGGAATCAGTATCCATGTAATCTTCGTAATCTTCCTCTCTGTGCTCGAAGCCGTAGCCTCCGAACTCTGATGTAAGAGGATTTGCGACATTGCTCTCGCCGCTATAGTCACCGTACTCGTCGTCACGTACGATATAACCCTGCTCGATCTCGATAACTCTCTTCTTCATCTTATCAACAAGGTTACTGTCATGTGTGCAGACAACTACAGTCGTGCCGCCCTTATTGATCTCGAGCAAGAGCGCCATTATGTTCTCCGATGTCTCCGGATCAAGGTTACCCGTAGGCTCGTCGGCAACGATTATCTTTGGATTGCTGAGCATCGCTCTCGCGATAGCTACTCTTTGCTGCTCACCACCTGACAGTTCCTCAGGGTAGCAGTCGGCTTTGTCCTTGATACCAACGATGTTAAGCACGAGGTTAACCGTTGAATCAAGGCTTGCCTTCTTAATGCCGATGATCTCGCCTGCGAAGGCTACGTTCTCGGCTACAGTCTTAGTAGGGATCAATCTAAAGTCCTGGAAGACCATACCCAACTCTCTTCGAAGGATAGGCACCAGAGCTCTCGACATATTGGATATGTCAAAGTTATCGATAAAGACTCTTCCCTCGGAAGGTCTCTCTTCTCTTGTAATACATTTCATAAGAGTGGATTTACCGGATCCGCTCTTGCCGATAATAAAGACGAACTCGCCGTCTAAGATCTCGAAGCTTATTCCCTTCAGGGCATCAACTCCGGATTTGTACGTCTTTTTGACGCTGTCAAATCGAATCATTCCAAAAAAGTTCCTTAATTTATCTGATCAGATTGTCGTTCTTACCCGACTCTGTGTACTCGAGGTAAGTACGTACCATCGACGCGATCTTGAAAAGAACCGCATCTTCAAAAGACCTGAGGTTCAAACCTGTATTCTTCTGTACCTTGTCCAATCTGTAAACAAGTGTATTTCTGTGAACAAAGAGCTCACGGCTCGTCTCACTACCGTTAAGGTTGTTGGCGAAGAAGCTCCAAATAGTCGTCAAAGTATCCTCATCAAGTGTCTCATAAGCACCATTCGGGAATACCTCGTCGATAAACATCTGGCAAAGCGTTGGCGGAAGCTGATAGATGATTCTGCCAAGGCCGAGCTTGTCGTATCTTGTAATGTACTGCTTCTTTTCGAAAACACTACCGATCTTTAAGGACTGCATAGCGTCTCTATAGGACTTGGAGATGTTCTGGAAAAGAGGTACTACGGAACCGATACCTACATAAGCTGTGATGGACTCGTTATTGAGACAGTCGAGAACCGCACGGCTGGAGTTATCAATGTACTCGTCCTGGTTTTCGACATCGGCATTCATGATGACGATCAAAGTCTTCTCGTCCATTGCCATTACGTCTGCAACTTCGGAATCAGAATAGAAGTTCTGCAAAGCTTCCAAAGCCTCGTTGCCTTCTTCTCTGGAAGTTCTTACTACCATAACAAAACGCGGAACAGTGTAATCGATCTTAAATCCTCTTGCCTTGAGAGGGATATCGCCAGGAAGCTCGTTTTCGAGAAGAACATTCTTTGTGAAAAGTTCCTTCTCGGCATCTGTGCCTCTCTCCTTGATGGCGGACTTGATCCACTCAGCAAGAAGCTCAAGGTAAACTCTTACCTCAGGCTCAACACCATCGATGTAGATGATGTACTTTGTCTGCTCACCTATGGCGATCTTCATGTAAGTTCTTCCGGCAGTGCTGGAAAAAGCATCATCGGACATAAGTACCGCTCTTACAGAGGAATCGTTTGTACCTTCCAATTCCGGATCAGTAGAAGCAATGATAAGACCGTTGGTATCCATAACGCCCACATTCTGAGACAAGATTGTTTTTGCCTGGCGCATACACTTTTTGATCTCTTCCATAGGTAAACCACACTTTCCGCATAACGCATATTTTTACATATTCAATGATATATTTTTTGTCCAAATAAATCAAATACGGTAGTGTTTCAGTTTCAATACAAAATAGTGCTGTCCCTAGGAGACAACACTCTCTTTCAAAGCCTTTCCATGCTCAGAGCTTGCACTCATGGTAAAGATGGGAATATGTATTCTTAAGCTCTTTGTTAAACTGGAATTTCAGTAACCCGACCGGCAGGATATATGCCGCCACGAATCCTATAATGATCAACAACACCATAACCTCTATGAGTCGGCTCAAGGTAAAATCCGTCTTTGTCATGTATTCAAATATCCCTGCCGCCAACATCAAAACGATAAATCCCGCATAACATACCATTCCGATAATGAAGTTCTTCTTAGACTTTGCCTTCATCTGGCATGACGCCTGCCTTATGTCATCATCATTCAGAGCATGCGCCCTCATCTGATCCCTGAACTGCCTCTTCAAATACCTGAAATACATAAATATATCCTCCTTCTCTCGTCCTACATAGTACCACTGATCAAAAGATCCAACCTTAAGTCACTAAAAGATCTTTCCTGTTTCATTTTTCCAACCTAAGGTTTTGAAAGCAAAAATGGAATTTTAAGGATTTATCCTAAGGTTGGAAAAATCCAAAAGGCCTCTGACAGAAATCCGACCCAGGGTTGGATTTTCTTCCGGTTCCCGTCTTTTTCTTGATCCGAAGTTCCTTTTGGACAGGTTTTCTTCAAATAAATACAACCTTAGGTTGGATTTATTTTTTTCAGATTTTACGAATACGACTTAAGGTTGGAAAAATATCGGAACACATTAAAAATCCAACCTTTTAAAGACCCTTGGTGATCGGACTCTGCTCAGAAGAGAACGGGACTGGTCTCAGGGTTTAAGAAAAAGGTTGGAAAAATACGAACACCCCTTTTGGAGACAAAAAAAGAGGTTGCCCTTACGGACAACCTCTGTGTAATTCGATTTACAAAGATCAAGAAATGATGCTCTGCTCTGTATCCTTGTCGAAGAGGTGGATACGGTTTGTATCGATAGCGAGGTCAACAACCTCACCAACTCTGGACTGGGATGTTGTAGGGTCAACTCTACATGTGAGTGGAAGTGCACCGTTAACTGTAACATAGAGATATGTCTCAGCACCGAGCATTTCTACGACGTCTACGTCAGCAGAGAAAGCTGCATCTGTGTGATCGGAAACGAATGTTGCTTCGTCTGTGATAGCCTCAGGACGTACACCGAAGATAACTTCCTGACCATCGCGCTCCATAACTTCCTCAACAGCATAACGATCGGGAAGCTTAACTGTTACGTTCTCGAATGTTACATAAACGTCAGAACCGTCAACGTTGATTGTAGCGTTGATGAAGTTCATAGGAGGCATTCCGATAAATCCTGCAACGAATGTGTTGATCGGGTTATCGTAGAGCTCCGTAGGAGAGTCAACCTGCTGGATGAAACCGTCCTTCATAACGACGATTCTGGTACCCATGGTCATAGCCTCTGTCTGGTCGTGTGTAACGTATACGAATGTTGTCTTAAGTCTGTGGTGGAGCTTTGTGATCTCAACACGCATCTGAACACGGAGCTTAGCGTCCAAGTTGGAGAGAGGCTCGTCCATAAGGAATACCTTAGGATCACGAACGATAGCACGGCCCAAAGCAACACGCTGTCTCTGTCCACCGGAGAGAGCCTTCGGCTTTCTGTCGAGGAGGTGCTCGATCTCGAGGATCTTAGCTGCTTCGTTTACACGGCGGTTGATCTCATCCTTAGGCATCTTACGGAGCTTAAGGGAGAATGCCATGTTCTCACGTACTGTCATGTGAGGATACAAAGCGTAGTTCTGGAAAACCATCGCGATATCTCTGTCCTTAGGAAGGACGTCGTTGATGAGACGATCTTCGATATAGATCTCACCCTCGGAAATATCTTCAAGGCCAGCGAGCATACGGAGTGTTGTTGACTTACCACAACCGGAAGGACCTACAAGGATAACGAACTCCTTATCTGCAATCTCAAGGTTAAAGTCAGAAACAGCTACAACGCCGCCTTCATACTTCTTGTAAACATGTTGGAAAGATAAACTTGCCATATTTGAAATACCTCCAAATCGCCGACATCATCGGCTTTTTACCTGTAAGTACTATATCAAAGCGCTATAACCACCGCTATATGACATTATTACCAAAAAAATAGAATGCATTTTGTATGGGAAAAACGTTCTTTTGGCTATACTGCACATCCTTTTTGTCGGATGTTTGTGCAAAAAGTTTAAATTGCGCGAAATTTCGCGCGAAATACCACCTGACAGGGCTTTATGCAATTTCACAAAACGATCATTTCCAGTGATTTTGGTTGTTTTTTATAATTTCGAATGCACAAACAAGAAAAATGCTGCTACAAGGGAGTTTTCTATTGACTTTTGCATATTTATACATTATATTGCATAAATGTTCACTAATTTCAGCAGTAATATATGTGAATATATGTAATCCTTTTGTTATTGTATTTAACTTATTAGGAATCTATATTATATACTGCAATAACTTTTAGAAAGCGTGAGTGAAAATGAGTAAGATCAAAGTAAGTATCATCGGTGCGACAGGTTACGTCGGAGCTGAGCTTGTAAGGGGCTTTGCATGCCATCCTGAGGTGGAGTTCAAGTATCTGACATCCAGAAGTTTTGAGGGACAGAAGTTCTCTGATATCTACCCTGTACTCCGAGGCGTATGCGACATGACTCTTACAAACACAGATTACGAGACGGTCGCAAAGGAATCCGACCTGGTCGTAACAGCCCTCCCTCACGGAGTTTCAAGTAAGACTGTTCCTGTCCTTCTCGAAAACGGTTGCCGTGTCATCGACCACAGCGGCGACTTCCGTTACAAGGACCTTGCTACATATGAGAAATCCTACAAACTTGAGCATCCGCATCCGGAACTTCTCAAGGAAGCAGTTTACGGTATCCCGGAGTTCTACAGAGACGAACTCAAGAACGCCAAGCTCGTTGCAAACCCTGGCTGCTACCCGACTTGTTCCCTTATCGCACTTGCTCCGTTCCTTAAGGCAGGACTTCTCGATACAACATCCATCATCATCAACGCAGTATCAGGCGTCAGCGGTGCAGGAAGAAAGGAAAGCCTTCCTTATTCCTTCTGCGAGATGGACGAGAACTACAAGCCATACGGCGTAGTAGGTCACAGACACACAACAGAGATCGAAGAGCAGGCTTCGTTCCTTGCAGGAACACCGCTTAAGCTCAGCTTTACTCCTCACCTTGCTCCGTTCAAGAGAGGAATGCTCAACACGATCTATGCAAAACCGTCTGCATCTTTCACGGATGTTTCCGACGAAAAGATCAACGCTATATATAAGGAATTTTATAAGGACGAGTTCTTCGTAAGAGCTCTCGACATGAAGGTCTTCCCTGAGGTTAAGGCCGTTAACGGTTCCAACTTCATCGAGATCAACGGCGTATATGACAAAGAAACGAATCTGATCAAGCTCTTCTCCGCTCAGGACAACCTCGGTAAGGGCGCAGCTCTTCAGGCTATCCAGGCGTTCAACGCAATGTTCGGATTCGACGAGAAAACAGGACTTACTTTAGTCCGTGGAGTTTGATAAGGAGTGATTCAAAATGGGAGACAAAGGACAACTTCCTGAACTTGATACGATAATGCAGGACAAAGTGGATCGCGCGTCGATCCTCATCGAAGCCCTTCCATACATCCGTAAGCTCAGAGGACAGACAATCGTAATTAAGTACGGCGGAAACGCCATGATAAATGAAGATCTTAAGCAGTCAGTAATGGATGACGTTACGCTCCTTAAGTACATCGGTATCAACCCGATCATCGTACACGGCGGCGGACCTGACATCACGGGAATGCTCAACAAGATGAACATCGAGTCCCGCTTCGTCAGCGGACTTCGTTACACAGACGAAGAGACCATGAAGATCGCTCAGATGGTACTTATCGGTAAGACCAACAAAGAGATCGTCAGCAACCTCAACACCAGAGGTTCCAAGGCAATCGGTATCTGCGGTATCGACGGCCACCTCATCGAAGCAGAACGTCTCAGCGAAGACAACGCAGGCAACCCTATCGATGTAGGCTTCGTAGGCAAGATCACGAAGATCAACACCAAGATCATCGAGATGCTCGCCAACGACGAATACATCCCGGTAATCGCTCCTATCGGAGTCGGCAAGGACGGCGAGAGCTACAACATCAATGCAGACACCGTTGCTTCCGAGATCGCCGTTGCTCTTAAGGCAGAAAAGCTCATGACCCTTACAGACGTCGGTGGAGTTCTCGAAAAAGATGAGAACGGCGAAGATCATATCATCCCTGTTCTCGATGAAGAGTCCATCAACGACCTCATCGAAAAAGGCATCATCACAGGCGGTATGATACCAAAGCTCTACGGATGTCTCGACATCGTCCGAAGAGGCGTAAGAAAGGCACACATCATAGACGGCAGAATACCTCACAGCTTGCTTCTCGAGATATTCACGGCAAAGGGCATCGGAACGATGATCGTAAAAGAAAAAGGAGCCAAATATGGACATAACTAATGATTTTGAATTAACCAAAGAATTAGACCAGAAATATTGCATGCAGGTCTTTGACCTTCTTCCTGTAGCTTTCACACACGGCAAGGGCGTATACCTCTACGACCAGGAAGGCAAGAAGTACATGGACATGATCGGCGGTATCGCCGTAAGCAGCCTCGGCCACGGCAACAAGGCCCTCACAAAGGCCATCAAGACACAGGCTGACAAGATGATCCACTCCTGCAACTACTACTACAACATCAACAAGTCAGAGCTCGCTTATAAGCTCTGCAAGATCAGCTTCGCAGATAAGGTATTCTTCTGTAACTCAGGAGCTGAGGCTAACGAAGGAGCTATCAAGCTCGCTCGCGGTTATTTCTATCACAAGGGGATCAACCGTCATAAGATCATTACAGCTAAGAACAGTTTCCATGGAAGAACGATGGGTACCATCGCTGCAACAGGCCAAGAGAAGTTCAGCAAGCCTTTTGCACCAAACGTTCCGGGATTTGAATATGTTCCGTTCAACGACATCACTTCCTTGAAGCTCGCTGTTGACGGCAACACAGCAGCTATCATGCTCGAGCTCATCCAAGGTGAGAGCGGCGTAAGACCTGCAGACTACGAGTACATTAAGGAAGTTCGTGATCTTTGTAACAGGCTCGGTCTTCTTCTCATCATCGATGAGGTTCAGACAGGTGTCGGACGTACAGGTAAGATGTTCTGCTATGAGCACTACGATATCAAGCCTGACATCATGACTCTCGCAAAGGGCCTTGCAGGCGGTGTTCCGATCGGTGCTTTGCTCGCAACAGAGGAAGTTGCTTCCATCGGTTTCGAGGTCGGTGATCACGGTTCAACATTCGGCGGTAACCCACTGGCTTGTGCAGCAGGTGTAACGGTACTTAATGAAATCGGTGAGAATGCTCTTCTCGGAAACGTTAATAACGTATCTGATCTCCTCTTCTCCAAGTTGAGCGACCTTAAGGCTAAGTATCCTGTCATCACAGACGTACGTGGCAAGGGACTTTTGATCGGTATCGAATTCGCAGGCGCATTGAGTGCCAAGGGTCTTAAGAATCAGCTCTTTACAATGGGATACCTTGTAAGCTCCATCGGTGACAGCACGATCCGTATCGCTCCGCCGCTCATCATAAGCGAGAAGGAAGCATTGAGCTTTATCAAGGCTTTGGAGACGATCCTCAAGGGCAAGAAGAAGAATATTTTCGGAAGGTGATAAAAACATGAAGCATTATATAGATTTTCACGAAGACGTAAGCTTTGACGATCTCAACTACTTGCTCGAGATCGCATCTGATATGAAGAAAAAGACAAAGACAGGCGTAAAGCATCACATACTCGAGGGCAAGTCCCTTGCTATGATCTTTACTAAGTCTTCCACAAGAACACGTGTTTCTTTTGAGGTTGGTATGTACCAGCTCGGCGGACAGGCTCTGTTCTTAAGCAACGACGACATCCAGATCGGCCGCGGCGAGACTATTCACGACACAGCTAAGGTTCTGTCCGGAATGGTTGACGGTATCATGATCAGAACTTTTGCTCATCAGGACATCGTGGATCTCGCCAAGTACGGTTCCATCCCTGTAATCAACGGTCTTTCTGACGACCAGCACCCTACACAGGCTCTCGCAGATCTTCTTACGATCCAGGAGCACAAGGGCGGTCTCAAGGGATTGAAGCTCGCTTATGTAGGCGATGGAAATAACGTAACTGCTTCCCTTCTCCAGGCTTGTGCTAAGGCAGGAATGGATATCTCCTGCGCTTCACCTAAGGGTTACACAGCAGGTCAGAAGTATGTTGACCAGGCTCTCGAAGATGCTAAGGTTACAGGCTCCAAGATCCTCATGACTGAAGATCCGTTCGAGGCTTGCGACGGCGCAGACGTTATCTATGCTGACACATGGACATCCATGGGTCAGGAAGAAGAGAAGGCTAAGAGAGTCGAAATCTTCAAGGATTATCAGGTTAACAGCAAGCTCATGGGCGTTGCTCATAAGGATGCTATCTTCATGCACTGCCTCCCTGCTTACAGGGGTTACGAAGTAACAGAGGATGTCATCGACGGACCTCAGAGTGTTGTTTTCGATGAGGCTGAGAACAGGCTTCATGCTCATAAGGCAATCCTCGTAAACTGCTTTACAAGGTAATCTATGGCTTATACCTTAAGACAGGCTGTGCCGGGGGATGCCCCGCTCCTATCGGAACTTATCAAGTCTTCGATGCTGACTTACAGCAACGACTCGGGTATCGATCCGTCGATACTCGATTCAATGCACGAGCGCGTCGAAGATCTTGTTTTGAAGCTCAAAACCCACACCTGTCTGTGCTTTTTCGACGAGTACAATATGCCTGTCGGCACCATCACCCTGAAGGTCAGAGACGATGTCGAACACTTTGATTTCTCGAAAAAGACTCACGACTATCTGGAAGGAATGGACCGCATCCTCTACATCTCGAGATTCGCTGTCCAGGACAACCTGAGGGGCACCGGTCTTGGCAAGGACCTTCTGGACATGGCGTTTGCTTTCGGCACCGAAAGGGGTGCAAAGGCAGCGCTTCTTCACACCGCAACTCAAAACAAGATCCGCGTGGAGTTTTATCAAAACAGAGGATTCATTCTCATCGATAGCGAAAACAAGCGCGGATATGACAGAGGATTGTTCGGATACGAACTCTGATTATTTTGTTTTTTTACTTAATAATTCATTTTTTAAAAGACGAAACGTTTTTAGTTTCGTCTTTTTGTCTTGTCTACTGTTAAAGTTTCACAAATGAATTTCCTCTTGTTGAGCACATGCACGAAAACCACCATTATAACTGTTTCTTCGTTGTTTGCATTTAATTAACAATGTATAGTTGAGTTAGGGGATTGTATGAATATCTTAACAGGACTAATTCTTTTATGATTATATCTTTCCCAACTATTTGAATTTCTGATGAAAGGGGGAGCTTTTTATGGATACAGCCACTGAAGATTATATCAAGAGAGAAAAATTAAGAGCACTAAGAAATGGTGTCAGGAGAGGGAAAAACAACTATGAAGAAGACCTCCGTGAGCTCACCCAAGGTTTAAGAAATGCAAGCAGCAGATCGAAAATTGCTGATACCTTATTTCTCAGATTGATGCAGTCTTTGAGTAAAAGAACCATTGTTGAGGATTTCGAAGATTGTATAGATCAAATAGAAGATCATATATGAGTTTTATATAGGAGATATCTATGTACGTTTTATTATTGGACGATGTGGAAATAAGCGAATATGAAAGCAGAAAACTTAACGTGAATGGCGGTATGGGTCAGAAAGCTCAAACAGCATTATCCGACTATACTTCTCGTTTGGGATGCATTAAAGGTCAGGGATTTGGTCCTTCGGATACCAGTAATGCGCACGCTGTTATTGATGAGCTTTATAAACAAATGCTTAAGATTTCCGAAACAACAGCCGACGTCGACTGTATGATCGATGATCTG
Source organism: uncultured Clostridia bacterium (assembly GCA_947303255.1). GTDB lineage: Bacteria > Bacillota > Clostridia > Saccharofermentanales > Saccharofermentanaceae > Saccharofermentans. The sequence goes on from CAMYXL010000009.1 coordinate 38,597, forward strand.
GTAAGAATTCTCAAAGAAGACATATTAGACAAAGAAGACAATTTGGCTGATAGCATATAAGGAGGATTATTTCCTATGATTGATATGAACACCGGTGCATTCAAACAGCATTTGGATTTTTACATGACTGAATTACAGAATAACAAAATTAATCAAAAAGCAGAATCATTCACATCTTCTGAAGGACTTCCTGTAACAAGTATCAACGATTGTTTAGAGGCATATAGTACATATTGCGAAAACATAGACAAAGTATACCTGTCGACTTTGCAATATCTGCAAAAGGCTTATAACAATATTCAGTCATGTGAAAGAGATAATTCAATTTAAAAGAATGATTTGTTTTTCAGGGGAAGGGAATTTCTATGAAGCGAGATTACAGCAACGATAACGCTAAAACTGTCAAGCAATATCTTTACAACGCATATAACGATACTGATCGCGATTACAGAGATCCATTTTATTATCAAGATGTGCCCGGTGGTTATGGTTACCTCAAAACTGACAGTTTGTATGCAGGCAATGATGCGACTCGTCATGTTGCAACCATTAGGGATAGGATTGACACTGCTTTATCAGTATTGTCACAATTTTATAGTGATGTTGATAGTACATCATTACAAATCTATTCTATGGCCAATAATATTCTGGCTATTTTAGATGAAGTCAATACCTCAATGGAGAATATCAATAATCTCCTAAGTGGATCAAAAAAGGATTATTTCGGAAAAACAATAATTCCAACTGCTAACGACATAAAAAGAGCAGGCATCGACGAAGCTAAGTGTAACAGGTTAAAGCAGAATTATTATGCATTCATTTTTAAAGATAGTGATTCGGTCGCTAAATTCGTTGATGATATGAAAGCCTTGAAATCAAAAGGAGAGCTCCTTTCTCCGGAAGATATCGTTAAACTCAAAGTTGCATATAACTGGTACTTAGAACACGGAGATGAATTGTCAGATGAAGAGCTTCGTAAATTTGTTGATGTATTCGAGTTGCTAGGCAGTGATGATCTGACAGACGAAATGTTAGACGGGTTTATGAAAAATGATGCTGCTGTAGCAATGTATATTGCAGATATGCAGGTTCTCAACGACGAACTTGACGGGAACCTCCCTCAAGATGATGCAGATAAATTGGCAAGAATATATCACTGGTACGGCGATCAAAGATTCGGTCCAAATCACACAGACAATATTGATAGTTTCAGCGATCAGGCTTTACAAAACGGAATAGATGCCTTTGAGTTATTGTGTCCTGAGGGCAAAGCCGCTACAGATGATTTTTTCAAGGATGCACTCGATGACCCTGATCCTATTGTTCAGAAGAACATCAAGCGAATTAAATTTGGAATATATACCGCACCTCCTGAATATAGGGATGTGCTCATATATTATTTACCTAATATAACTCTTGCTTGTTACGACGGTACAAAGTCAACAAATGATTTGTATGAGCTCACTATTAACATCGTTTATATTGATTTAACCAAGGATTATACTGGTACTACTACACCTTTTGGCTCCTTCTTCCATGAAATCGGACATGGCATTGATGACCTAACAAACCCGGATCCGCTTTTAAACTCTTCTGAGGATTTTTACAAGTCCATCAAAGATGATTTCAAAGAATCATTAGAAGATAATTTAGAGAAATACAACACAGATCCTAATACAAAACATATGACCCCTGAAGAGATGGAAGAGGTGGAAAAATATATATTAAGTATCGAGAATAACAATGTCTTGGCAGACAAGGATTATAAAGACATATACATTAATCGTCTTCCAGATCATTGGAGTGATGCTCAAAGAGAAGCTTACGATTACATTAGGAAACACTACGGATATTGCAACGTTTACATTAATGGTGAAGGTAAAGCAGTTGTAGAAGTAGCTGCTGGTGGAGATCCAAAATATGGTGATAGTGTTACAGGAACACTAAATGGTGATATGTTCGGCGCAGTGACAAATAACAAAGTAGGACTCACCCCCTGCGGTCATTATGCTCCATATCTTAACGCTTGGCTTCCTTTTCCTGATCAAATTTATAATGCTGCTCTTTTACAAGCTGAAATGGATACTTTCCCTTATTGGAGAATCAATAAGTTATATGGAATGGAATTCTTTGCGGAAGCATTTAAATACGGTGCACAAAATATTGATACCACAGCTTCAAAAGAGGTCTTTGATGGTACATATGAGATCTTCGAAAAGAAAATGCAAGAAATCTATGATGGTGTTCCTCACTACGATATCTGATTTCTGTTTCTCTTAAGGTCGAGATATTATTTCCTAAGAACTCATTACACTGTCTCGCAGCGGTAGAGCATGTATTCTTCGTTTTTGACTGTGTCGTTTAAAGAGAGCTTGTCGTAGGCAAGGTCTCTTTTTTCTTTGTTTTCGAAAATGCCGAAGACGCAGCTTCCGGATCCGCTCATGGCTGCAAACAGAGCGCCGTTTTCTTCCAGAAGTTCGCGGGCGGTCTTGATGTCAGGAACAAATCTCTCGGCTGGAGCCTGAAGATCGTTTACTATGAGCTCTTTGTATTTATGAAGGACTTCTATAGGCTCGCCGGCTTTGGAAAGTTCGTTCTTGAGTTCCTCGTATGCTTTCTCGTCGTAATCGTTCTCGCCCTGCTCATCGAAAGCACTGAAGCACATCGGAGTGGAAACTCCGTCCTTAGGTTTGATGAGAATGAGCGGTAGATCGCTCAGAGGCTCGATCCTGGTTATGATCTCGCCGAAGCCCTCGCAGACGGATGCGCCGCCGTAGAGGAAGAATGGTGTGTCGGCTCCGGTGTTGGCGGCGATGACGTTCAGTTCGTCATCGTTGAACGGATGGCCGTAGTGCTCGGAGAGAGCAAGGATAACGGATGCGGCATCGGAACTGCCGCCGCCTATTCCCGCTTCTGACGGAATATTTTTTTCGATAGTGATATTAACAAAAGGCAACGTCTCGACGATCCCGCGCTTCTTAAGCGCTGAGAAAAATCTTACCGCTGCCTTATAACACAGATTCTTGTTGTTAGGGATCGGGTTGCAGCCAAGGGCCGTGGCGATTATCTCGTGGTCCTTGCTGTCGTCGACCTCAACTGTTACTTTGTCACAAAGAGAGATCTCATGCATCAGTGTATTAAGACTGTGGTACCCGTTTGGAAGAGTACCGCATACTCTCAAATACATATTGATCTTGGCCGGTGCAGAAATCTCGTAAATATCAGACATATGAACGTCTTAAAAAGCCTATCAGCTGGCTGCTTCTGACTTGTTTTCTTCCTGAAGAGTATAGATGCGGACCTTACCGGTCAAAACATCGATATAGCTGTAGGAAACTACATCATCCTTAGCGGATCCTCTTGTATATCTGACGGAGAAAACATTAGGATAGCAACCTTCAACGATTCCCTCGTAAACTATGAGTCTTTTTCTTCCGCCATTGGAAGTGAGTCTGACTCTCTTGCCGATCATACACTTGCTGAATGATTCCTTAAATTTATCTAATTCGGACTTAATGATCAAAGCCTTATACCTCCACATCAGTAAATTGCCTGAACCCTTCTCAAAGGCTCGTCTGCCGTACGACGAATTTACGAAAAAATCATAACATTTCTTTGATAAAAAGTCAATGAAAAACACAATATATAGTGCCTGTTTTATCCATTATGCCCAAAATATAGTGGTAACAGTCCTTTTCGAACTTTGCGTTATTTAATACGGTTTTACCTTGAAAGGACGCTTCCTATTATTGTAATATGGAGAATAGTTTATTAAGACATTTTCGGGGAGGAATCCAATTATGTTAAGTGATATCGAGATAGCCTTATCTGCAAATATGCTTCCTATCGAAGAGGTAGCATCCAAGATCGGCATCGAAAGAGACGAACTGGAATTTTACGGAAAATACAAGGCTAAGCTTCCTCTTGGCAATATCGAGAAGAGGAAGAACAATCCGGACGGTAAACTGGTACTCGTTACAGCCATGAACCCTACTCCTGCAGGAGAGGGAAAGACAACCGTAAGTATCGGCCTTGCTCAGGCGCTCAACAAGAAGGGCAAGAAAGTTATGCTCGCACTCCGTGAGCCTTCACTTGGACCTGTTTTCGGTGTTAAGGGCGGCGCAGCAGGCGGCGGATATTCTCAGGTCGTTCCAATGGAAGATATCAATCTCCATTTCACGGGCGATCTTCACGCCATCACATCAGCTAATAACCTCCTCGCAGCTATGATAGATAACCACCTCTTCCAGGGTAACGATCTCAAGATCGACAAGGACAGGATCATCTGGAAGCGTTGTCTCGACATGAACGACAGAAGCCTTCGTAAGGTTACAGTCGGCGTAGGCGGCGGCCTTTGCGGCGTTGAAAGAAGCGAGATCTTCTCCATCACCGCAGCTTCAGAAGTAATGGCAATCCTTTGCCTCAGTAAGGACATGGAAGACCTCAAGGATCGTCTCTCCAGGATCGTTGTAGCTTACAACACTGACGGCGGCATCGTAACAGCAGGCGACCTCAACGCTCAGGGCGCTATGGCTACACTTCTCAAGGATGCCATCTCCCCTAACCTGGTCCAGAGCCTCGAGCACGTTCCTGCATTCGTTCACGGCGGACCGTTCGCCAACATCTCACACGGATGTAACACGATCATCGCTACAAAGGCAGGTCTCAAGCTCTCCGACATTCTCATTACAGAGGCAGGCTTCGGTGCAGACCTCGGTGCCGAGAAGTTCCTCGACATCAAGTGCCGTGCAGCAGGCATCTGGCCTGACGCGGTAGTTATCGTTGCTACCTGCCGTTCCCTCAAGTACAATGCGGGAATCCCTAAGGACAAGCTCAACGAGCCTAACGTCGAGGCTGTTAAGGAAGGTTTCTCTAACCTTGCTAAACATATCGAAAACATGACCCGCTTCGGAATTCCGTGCGTAGTCGCAGGCAACAAGTTCCTCACAGACACAGACGAGGAGATCGCCATGATGAAGAAGCTCTGCGAAGAAAAGGGTGCTCTCTACGAGGCAGCCGAGATCTTTGCAAAGGGCGGCGAAGGCGGACTCGACCTTGCAGATGCAGTATTGAAGCAGATCGAATCCAACACAAACAAGACTCCTAAGTTCACATACGAACTTACTGACAGCGTAGAAGAGAAGATCAACAAGATCGCCAAGAATATCTACGGCGCCAAGGACGTTAACATCCTTCCTGAGGCAGCTGAGAAGATCAAGGGCTTTGTTGATGCAGGCTTCGGTGATCTTCCGATCTGCGTAGCAAAGACACAGTATTCTCTCTCCGACAATGCCAAGGCACTCGGCCGTCCTGAGGACTTCACTCTTACGGTCCGCGACGTATGGCTCAGCGCAGGTGCCGGCTACCTCGTAGTACTTACGGGTGCCATCGTAACGATGCCGGGTCTCCCGCCGCATCCTGCAGCACTTGATATCGACATCGATCCGGACGGAACTATCCACGGACTTTTCTGATAATTAATGAAATATCCGAATCCGACATTTCTTAAAACGGCTTCAAAGGTCAAGCACACGAGACGTAACCGCACGATAATCGTCATCGTGTGCTTGTGTCTTGTTGCGCTCGTTGTGCTGTTCATCCTCAAGATGGCCTCGATGCAGGAGCAGTACCGTAAAGACTACCCTGCCCTCGTAGGTGCCGCTACGGCTACCTATTCGGAGTTCACCAAGGCTCCGACCCCGACCCCGACTGAGGTGCCGGTAGAGACCACAACGATGGAGACGACCACCGAGCTTCAGGCATCTTTGGTAACCGAGCCACCGCCGACAGAGACCACTGAGGAAACGGAGCCGACCGAGCAGAACAATTCCGTTGAGACATTCGCAGAACTAACGGAGCACTTCCATTTCCATAATTCGTATCCGCTCCAGACGGTTCCGCATAGTCTCCGCGACCAGTATCTCGACGACCTTAAGCAGGACCTCGAGGACTATATCGACAACTACTGTAACGATGCCAGCGTCAAGTTCTACTACGTGAACCTGTCCAGCAATGAGACTATGGGTATCAACGAGCTCGTGCCGCTGGTCCCTGCAGGCTCGTTCAACGTCGCTTATATGATCGACTACTATAGTCTCTGCAAAACGGGCGTCATCAACCCTTACGCAGAGGTCATCTACTCGGCAGACTTTGACGGCAACTCCAGCTACATCTCGGATAACTACGAGTTCGGCAAGCATTTTTACCTGAGGACCCTGGCATATTACGCTGTCGCATATAACGACAATGTCGCCTTAAACATCCTCCTCTCGAAAATGGGCAGCAGCGACAACCTCATGAGAAGGATCAGCGCCATAAGTAACTACGTGGACTTCTCGTCGTCGGTTCTTTACACAGACCACAACGGCAATCCGAAAAAAGGTCCTGGCAGATCTTCCTGCTACGATCTAGCGAACTTCCTGGAGTATCTCTATAACGGATACAAGAATGACCCGGATACTTACCAGTGCCTGCTCGATGATGTGTCGGTATCGGCGATCCCATCCGGTTATTACACAGCGTTTTCGGACGGAACAACACAGATACTCCACTTTGCGGGACGTAACGATGAGCTCCATGAATATACGGATATAGCGATCATCGACGGCAAGGAACCGATCGCCGTCTGCATCAGCGTAGACTGCGATTCCTACGACAGATCGCTGACGATAACTGCCGATCTGGCAACGCTTTTGTCGAGGTATATCGACTCTCTCCATTGACGTCAAAAACGCCTTTGGAACTTCTTAATAAGTATGTTATAATACCAAAGATTCATCCCACCTGATCTGCAGTCGGATCGGGTCTCGTGCAATGAGATCCCGTGAACCCTGTCAGGTCCGGAAGGAAGCAGCAGTAAGCGGATTTTCTCATGTGCCGCGAGGGTGCCTGCCCGACTGTAGTTTAGGTGGGATGATTTTTTTATTTCACGAATTTCTCGGGAGGAAGATCATGGAACACATCGCTCTGTACAGACTTTTCAGGCCAATGACATTCGATGAGATCGTTGAACAAGACGGTCCCGTATCTTCCCTAAGACAAGCAGTCAAGACCGGCAGGATCGGCCACGCGTACCTCTTTTCAGGCCAGCGCGGAACCGGTAAGACTTCTATCGCGAAGGTTTTCTCCAGAGCCGTCAACTGCGAGAATCCCGTTAACGGAAACCCATGTAACAAGTGTGCTATCTGTAAAGGCATAATCGACGGATCTTTGATGGACGTCATCGAGATCGACGCCGCTTCCAACAACAGCGTAGAGAACATCAGAAGGATCTGCGAGGAGGTTGTTTTCGCGCCTTCCAAAGCAAAGAAAAAAGTCTACATCATAGACGAGGTCCACATGCTCTCACAGGGTGCTTTCAATGCGCTCCTGAAGACGCTCGAGGAACCGCCGGCACACGTAATATTCCTGTTCGCAACAACTGAGCCGCACAGGATCCCGGCGACGATCCTTTCCAGATGTCAGCGCTTTGAGTTCAAGAGGATCACTATCGACAGCCTCGTTAAGCGCCTGCGCTTTATCTGCGACAGAGAGGGCTTTAAGGCTGAAGATGACGCACTGACGCTCATCGCTTCCCTGTCGGACGGCGCCATGCGTGACGCGGTATCGCTCCTTGATCAGACAGGAAACTCCAATCTCGAAAAGAAGGTCACCCGAGACGGTGTCCTGAAGATAACCGGAACCGTTGATGACGAGTTCCTCGGCAAGATGGCCAGGGCTCTTCTCGGCGGCGACTTTGAAACGCTTTTAAACCTCTGTGAAGAGCTGGCTAATTCAGGCCGCGATATCATCAGATTCTCTCTTGATCTCGCGCAGTATTTCAGGGATCTCCTGGTCGTCCGCATGATGCCGGACCCTGTGAAGCTCCTTAAAGTGTCCACCTCTTCCCTCGCGACGATGTACGACATCTGCAAGGATACGAACGCAGAGACTTTGGCAGCTTATATTTCCAAACTTTCCGCTATGATCTCCGACCTTAAGTGGTCGCCGTCCGTAAGGACTTCCTTTGAGATCGCGCTCATCAATCTCTGCGGACGTAAGATCAAGCTCGACCCTGTTCCGCTGGTGGTTCCTGACTTCGTTAAAAAGCAGCAGGAAGCAGCCAAGAAGATAGCCGAAGAGAAGGCTAAGGAAGCTGAGAAGAAGAAAGAGGAAGTTTTCGAAAAGAAAGAAGAAGAAAAGCCTAAGGAAGAAGCTCCTAAGGCTTCTGAAGAGCCGAAAAAAGAGGAGCCTTCCAAGCCGGAAGAACCTGCTAAGGAAGAAGCACCGGCTAAGGTTGAGGATCCTAAGAAGGACGAGCCTGAGAAGAAAGAGGAAGAGAAGAAGGAAGTTAAGCCTTCAGTTCTGTTCCCTTCCCTTGCAAATCTTTCCGTGACACCGGCTGCTGAGCCGAAGAAAGAAGAGGCCGCTGAGCCGGTGAAGGAGAAGGAAGAAGAGAAACTTCCTGAGCCGCCTGCTCCGGCAGTACCGCCGGTTCCGGCTGAGCCTGTGGATCCTGAGGATGTTCCGATGGAAAACCAGATCGACCTCTTCTCAGTTCCTCCTGTAGAGGAGCCTAAGAAGGAAGAACCGAAAGCAGCTCCGGCACCTGCTCCTGCAGATGAGGGTGCGCCGCTCTTGAGCATGCTGTCTGACAGTTTCCTCGATGATCTTGTTAAGGGCACGGAGCCGACTATTACGCATTATGAGCCGGATATCCCGGAGCCTCCGATGCCGGATCCAGAGGAGGAAGACTACAGGCCACAGCCGACAACGTCTCTGGTGCAGCTGATGGAAGGACAGGAACTTCCTGTGAAGAAAGAGCCTGAGAGGAGCGAGGGTGCGGATCTGGATGCGATATGGCAGTCGATCTACTCGCAGGTCATCGGCGACAACTATATGCTCTACGCGACGCTCAGCGAGACTAAACTTAAGCAGGAAAACGAGAAGGTCTTCATCCTTTTCGATGATTCATATACGAAGCAGAGTCTCAAGGAATTGACATCAGACCCTCTTTATATGAAAATCCGTAATGATATCCTGACGGTGCTTCCGGGATCGAGAAAAGTCTACGTTGCAACACCTACGATGCTCGAGAACCTGAAGAATGCGACCTCATCAGCTGACGGCGTGGTGAACGCCCCTGAGAAGGAAAAGACAAAGCTCGAAGGATACCTTGATAAAGCAGAACAATTGGGAATAGACATTCACTTCGGTGACGATTGATTTAGGAGGAATTAATAATGGCTAAAGGATTCAGAGGAATGGGCGGAATGGGCAACATGGGAAACATCATGGCTCAGGCTCAGAAGATGCAGAAAGATATGGAAGCTGCTCAGCAGGAGATCCAGATGATGAGGATCGAGGGCACAGCAGGCGGTGAGCTCGTTAAGATCACACTCGGCGGAGACCACAGGATCTATGGTCTCGAGATCGCTAAGGAAGTTATCGATCCTGACGATGCTGAGGGCCTCGCAGATCTTATCACTGCAGCTTATAACAGCGCTAACGACCAGCTCGAGGCAGCTTCTGCCGAGAGAATGAGCAAGGCTACAGGCGGAATGAAGCTCCCGTTCTGATATGGCCAGATATTCACCTTCGGTTCAAAACCTGATATCAAAGCTCGGTTCACTTCCGGGAATAGGCGGCAAATCAGCGCAGCGACTCGCTTTCCACATACTGTCAATGTCTGACGAGGAAGTAAAGGATCTCGCGAATTCAATCACCGAGGCACACCGCCTCACGGTGCGCTGTTCGTCATGCCAGAATTTCACGGACAGTGACCCATGCCCGATATGTTCAGATCCGAAGCGTGACAGATCCGTTGTGTGCGTGGTAGAGACTCCGAGAGACGTTGCTACTTTCGAGAGGATGCGCGAGTATAACGGACTATATCATGTCCTTCACGGAGTGTATTCTCCTGTGTCGGGCAAATCCATGAATGACATTACTTTGAGCGAACTTATCGCGAGACTTCAGAAGGATCAGGAGATAAAAGAAGTCATCGTTGCGACCAACCAGACAGCTGAAGGTCAGGCAACGGCGCTCTACATCTCCCGTCTTTTGGGTCCTTCAGGCATTAAGGTCACCAGGCTCGCATCGGGACTTCCGATGGGATCCGATATCGAGTACATCGACGACCTTACGCTCGCGAACGCTCTTAAGGGAAGAACGGAGATCTGATGCGTCTCGACAAGTTTTTGAAAGTATCCAGGATCATAAAGAGAAGGACCGTGGCTAACGACGTATGCTCTCTGGGCAGAGTCGAGGTCAACGGCAGGCTCGCCAAACCGTCCGTAAGATTAAAGGTCGGCGATGTCGTTACTATTGTTTTCGGAAACGGAAATGTAAGGTTTAAGGTCCTTAAATTGGAAGAGACCGTGAAGAAGGAAAATGCTTCCGAGATGTACGAGATCCTGGAGGATATCGAGTAATATTTCAAACAGATTACAACATCTTTAAGAATTGTTACATAAATTGATTTGACCTTTTGTTATGTCTATACTTAGGTATACAGAAGTGCGAAAGGGACAGATCATGAAAAAGGTCACCAGAAAACATAACGGTATATCTTTTTTGACGGCAGTAATGTTCGTCTCTTTTATCGTGGTCACCGTTTTGTGCGTAACAAGGCTCTATGATCTTCGTAAGCAGCAGGAGCGCCTCAACAAGGAGTCCCAGGATTTGGACCGCCAAAAGCAGGAACTCGAAGACGAGCTTTTGCAGATCAGGAAAGAAGCCAATAATACCGACAATAAGGTATATATCGAAAACATCGCCCGTACCCACCTCGACATGGTATATCCGGAAGAGATCATCTTCCACGTTGCAGGCGACTAAATCCTACTTATTCCAATAGCCTCATCTGAAAACGGTCAAAGCTGACCTTTTGATTGTATTGCTCCGAAAAAAAGATCGTCTGCCTGAAAGCGGCGAATTCGTGAGTGTTTTTCGAGAGCCACATAGGAAGAGGAATGTCCATCTCCGTGCACAGAAGGATCAGGGCTTCTTCGAGCTCCTTGCTGTATCTGACTTTGTCGTTTGTGTGGTTGACCACACAGACGTTCATGATGTTATTTCCTTTGAAAGTCCTGCCTTCGAGCTTCATTTATTCCTCCGAAGTGTTGTTTGCCACTATTTTGCCATTATTTTCCATTAAAGTATACTAGGCCTTTTGCTATTATATAGTTGTTCCCAAGAGGAACACTCCTTACTTCATAACACCCTCCTTACAGACACTGGCGTCCCCTCGTCGGTGTCTTATTTTTTGTTCTCGAAAACTGTATAATAACTCCATGATCTACAAAAAGCTCAATCTTCCTATAACAGATTCATTGCGCTTTCACTATCCCATCAAGTACCGCAATCCCCTAAGGGTTCCGGTCACACTCAACATCAACGATCATGAGGTGGAGATAAGAGCGCATCTTGAGTTCGCGCCCAAACTTCTTATGCCTTACGAGAATCTGAAGAAAGACGAGCCTGATACCTACCTTTCTGAGAAGCCCGAGGGCTTTACCTACGCAGACGCGATCTGCGAGGGCATCAGGAAAAACTGGGAAGGCATGTATCATCTTCCATGGTTATCCCACGACAAGAAGGATTTCTTCTGGGTCCGCGTCAATATCATTCGAAAAGACGATCCGGATTCAGGTGCAGATCCGCGCCAGAAATATGCCAGGATCAAGTTCGCTCCGTTCTTTGCCCCTTCTTCCTTCGTCGTAAGTTCCGTATGGCGCTGGATATGGGGAATCTTCTACTGCGGCTCACTCGAGAGCTTCATGCTCAACTGGCACCCGAGTTTTCCGGGAACCATCAACCTCAATAAATACGCGAACCTGCGCCGCTTCGAGCAGGTATCCGCTCATGAGTTCGGTCACCTTCTGGGCATCGGAGATGCTTACGATGCGTGGTACCGCTTTTTCTATCAGGCAGAAGACGTGTCATCTTACATGATGTGTTACAACAGAAAGGTCCAGAACGAAGAGATCGAGATGGTGCTTCGCGCCCACCTTACAAAGAGGATGCAGTACTTCCCGTTCAAATTCAGACCGAAAACGATCTTCAGAGGTTTCATCCAGCACTTTAAGAGCTGAAAACGGACAATATCAAATCTGTAAGGCGCCATTGTGCAGGATTTATAAAAAATGTGTTAACAAATGAACTTCCTTCTCCATATTTGTTGAAACTGCCTGTTTTAAGTTGTAAAATTAACATTATCAATTGAAAGACTAGGCAAATTAGCTAGTTGGGGAGGTAAATAATGAAAAAGTGTCCTGATTGTGGTATGGTCATCGCTAACCAGGCGATCAGATGCCCAAAGTGTAAGTTTGATTTCTCGGAAGATACAGGTTCCGGCGCTCCTGTTGAGGCTGCTCCTTCTGCATCTTCATCATCATCTTCTTCATCATCTTCGTCTTCAGGCTCCAAGTCCAGAGACGGTATCATGCCGATGGTAGAAGTTAACAAGGATAACGTTATGGAGTTCTATAACCAGCTCAAGGACAGCGTTATCAAGCGTAAGACAGAGTTCGATCACTTCATCGACTTCTTGGAGAATCGTACATCCTGGCTCACAGCACCTGCTGATACAACAGGTCATCTCGCATGTGAGAAGGGTCTCCTTATCAGAAGCGTTGCTGTTACAAAGCAGCTTCTCAGGATCAAGGATACTCTTATGCCACAGCTCGACGAAGAGTCCGCTATCATCATGGGTCTCTTCCACGATGTAGGTAAGGTTGGTGTTGAGGGTAAGCCTCTCTACCTCGTAGAGGAGAAGCCAACAACAACATCTGCTCTCGGTCTTACATCTTTGAGCAGCAGAGTAGCAGCTTCCAACGCAGCTCCTACATTCACTATCAACAACAAGCTCGCTAACATGAAGGTTGGCGTTAGAAGCCTCTTCCTGGTTTCTCAGTACATGCTCCTCTCAGAGGACGAAGCACAGGCTATCTGCTATGCTGCTGAGCCACAGGACATCGATGGCAAGCTTTCTCCTAATGCTCTCGTTCTTTCTACTGCAGTTAACCTCCAGAAGAACATCTACGAGAACAAGGACGTTGTAGATTCTTATAGTTTTACAACTATTAAGTAATATTTTCCGCTATATAAAAATGACCGTCTCTCCGGAGGCGGTTATTTTTTTGTCTCGAAAAATCTTAATAAACTGTAAACTCTCACAAATAATCTTTACATCTTATAAAAATCTTTTTATAATTGGAATGTAGAAATGTCGTGTTTATTGAGTTTGATCATTATTGAGTTTGGTAGGGGAGACAGATGTCAGGCTTGGTAATAAAGTTATCGGCCACAAACATTGTAATAATCTCACTGCTTCTGGCAGTGATCGTCGTGACCGCGATCCTCCTATACAGATACACGAATAAAGATCACGACAACAAAAAATAGAATTGATCCGTTCTCCTTGTAGGTCTTTAATTACGGTAGCCTCAACGCCCAAATGAGGCTACCATTTTTATTGGGCAGATGTAGAATTAATATCAAAGAAAACGAAACCTGAGGTTACCATGATCTACACCGTCACCTTGAATCCTTCCATAGACTGCTACATGACCGCTGATCCGTTTGAGATCGGCAGGACCAACCGCGCCAGCGACGAACACGTCTTTTACGGCGGCAAGGGAATCAACGTCTCCCTGGTCTTAAAGGAATTCGGTATCAAGAGCACGGCTCTGGGTTTTATCGCAGGAAGTAACGGCATCGCGATAAGGGACGGTCTTAAGGATAAGATCGATACTGATTTCGATATGCTCAGCGAAGGCAACTCGAGGATCAACCTCAAACTTTTTTCGAGCGGAAAAGAAACAGAGATAAACGGCATAGGACCTGAGATCGGCGAGGATGCCCTCAGAACGTTCCTCAGCCGCTTTGACGCTCTAACCGGTGATGATATCGTTATCATGTCCGGAAGCGTGCCTAAGGGCCTTCCTGAGACATTGTACGGCGATATGGCAAGACGGGCCACGGCGTGCGGCAGTTCATTTGTATGCGACAGCACCGGGGCCCTCCTTTTTAATACGCTTCAATACAGACCGATGGTCATCAAACCAAATATCGACGAGTTGGGCGCGCTGTACGATAGAGACATCGACCCGGACGACCTGGATACGATCTACGCGCTTGCCAAGGACCTTCAGGAGAAGGGCGCCAAGGAAGTCATCGTCTCGCTGGGTGATAAGGGCGCGGTCCTTCTGGAGGAGAACGGCAGCCTTACGGTGCAGTCCGCTTACAAGGGCGAATTCGTGAGCAGCGTCTGTGCGGGTGATTCGCTCCTGGCGGGATTTATCGCGGGCAAGAAAAAAGGCCTATCCTCCGTATCCTCCCTTGAACTGGGAGTCGCCGCAGGATCTGCCTGTGCTTTTTCTTATGGATTGCCGACTTCAGAGAGCGTCGCTTCTCTTCTCGGCCGACCGATCTGATATCAGACGAAAGCCTCGTACTCGGTTACGTTAAGGACTGTCTCGCCGTCGATCTGCAAAGCGACCGGCCTGTCGTACTCGACCTTGATGTGCTTTCCTTCCGTAACAACTGTGTGCTTAACGAACTTGACGTGCTCGCCCTTGAAGATGTTCGGGAACATGATGAGCGTCTTGATCTTACCTGCTCCGTAGAAAACGAGATTGGAGAGCTTCTTGTCTTCAGCTAGTCTCTTCTGGCCAGGTGTCGGGATCATTCCGCCGCCGTAGAATCTGCCGTTCATGGCAGGAGCCAGCCATACGCCCTTGTATTCCTTTGTAACGCCGTCTACGGTTACTTTGGCATTGGTCGGCTTATATTTGAACAGCAAACCCTTGATCGCGATAGAAGTGTAATTAACAGGCTTATCCGATGTGGCTCTGATCCTGTCGCCTTCCTCACAGCAATAGCCGTCGATTCCGTAGCCGATTCCGTTGATGAACTTCCTGGTCATTCCGTTGACCTTGACTGTCGGGAGATTAAAGATATAGTCGTTAACCTTAACAGGTCCGTCAGACGGTTTCTTGCCGAGATCATTAAGGAAATCATTTCCTGATCCCGTCGCGAAAAAGTACACGTCCTTCTTCACTTCAAGACCGTCGATGTCGTTGACAAAATGATTGAGCGTTCCGTCTCCACCGCAAAGGACGATCTTATCGGCATCATTGTCCAGAACATCCTTGATATCCGTCTTGGTGATATCAATGAAGTTCAGCTCGTCGTCAGGATAAAACTCCGTGACTTTCTTAGCCTCGATCTCTCCTCTGTTGTTTCCCGAAAGCCCGTTGAAAAAAACGTTGATCTTAGACATAGTAATAACCCCTTTACTTATATGTCACAATTTATTTTCTTCGAGATCCTTCGCGATCAGTTCTCTTGCTTCCTCCGATATATCTGCCGTCTTAGTTTCCTTAACGTGTTCTGCCGAGAGCACCTCGACCGCCTTTATCGTAACTACCGTTTTTCTCCACGGATAGTTCTTGGATATCTTCTCTGTTCCCTGGATCGTGAGAACGACTACAGGAACATTTGCCTTCTGAGCGATCTTAAAAACGCCGCTGTGGAACTTCAGAAGAACGAGTCTCTTACTTCTTGTTCCCTCCGGATAAACAGCAACGGATACTTCGTTATCCTTAAGAAGGTTCGATGCACGCTCGATGGTTCCCATTGCGTTTCTGGCATTCTCTCTGTCGATAGCCATGAAGCAGCATCTTCTTATGATCCTTCCGTAAAACGGAACGTGGAAATTAGCTTCTTTGGAAATGAATGAAGGCTGATTCTTACGAAGTGCATACCAGGAGATGATCGGATCATAGTTCGATCTGTGGTTGCATACGAAGAGCATCTGCTTGCCTTCAGGGATCTTATCAAAATCGACAAGGTTAAGTCTTACTCTGAGTACTTTAAGTCCAACGCCTGTGGATGACCAAAGGAGAAATCTGTAGAATTTCGAATCCTTGTTATATTCCTTCTTGGTATTGATAAAAAGAGATGCGATGAATACAAAAAGGAAATATACGATTACAAATGCTATGTGTGCGCCGAAAAAAATCAGGACGCCGATCAAAAGCCATATCAAATACTGCATAGTCAACCTCCAAAACTAATTGTAACACAGTAGGGATAAATGTGTTATCTTAAAGAATAATAATAAAAAAGGAGCATATCATGCCGTTTCTTATAATCATGGGTTCTCTGATCGTTTTGGCGCTCATTGCTGCCCTGTTATTTCTCATATTCCTCAAGCCTAACAAGACCCGCGAAGGAGCAATGCAGCCCTTCAAGGACACATTCATAGCCCACAGGGGCCTTTTCGATAATGAGACCGTCCCGGAGAACTCTCTTCCCGCTTTCGAAAAAGCTGTCCAGAACGGATACGGTATAGAACTCGACGTCCAGCTTACCAAGGACGGCAAGCTCATCGTCTTCCATGATGAGACCATGAAGAGGATGTCCGACTACAAAAAGCGTCCGACCGATATCACCTACGAAGAGCTTCAAAACCACAAGCTCCTTGATACAGAGTACACCGCTCCCCTTTTCGAGGATGTCTTAAAGCTCGTTGACGGCAAGGTCCCTCTGATCATCGAGATCAAGCCTCACGGACCTTTCCTTAAGACCTGCAAGGCCATCGCTCCGATCCTGGATAACTACAAGGGTGTTTTCTGCGTGGAGTCATTTAATCCTGCAGTCGTAAGATGGTTCAAGAACAACCGCAAGGACGTCGTAAGAGGTATCCTGGCGAGCAACTACCTTCACTCCAAGAAGAAGACCCTGTCCCAGAAGATCCTCGTTACGAACCTTCTTTTCAACGGATACTGCAAGCCTGATTTCGTAGCCTATAACCACGAGTTCAAGCATACTTCGTCACTGCGTCTTTGTAAGAAGCTTTTCAACTGCTCCATGGTCGCATGGACTATCCATTCCCAGGAGGAATTGGACAAAGCTTCCGACTTCTTTGAAGTGTTCATTTTCGAGAGGTTCCAGCCAGATAATAAGTGATTGAAACCTGACCCCTCTGAATCTTGATATTAGTAGTAAGAACGCTTTTTCGAGAGGGGAAAGAATCATGAATCCGACATTTAGGAAGTGCCTTGCTGTTTTCCTTGTGGCTCTTATGGCCATGTCATGCTTTGCCGGATGTAAGAAGGTGAAGTCCGGAAGGATCAGACAACGCGACTCTAAGCTTTACAAGTTTGTTGTTGAGAGGAAAGAGGATGAGGTCACCAAGGACTCTCTCGGCGATATCGTGACTGATGGCGATTACTATGAAGCCGATCCAAACAATATGCTTTGCTATACGGGCGCGTACAAGGGTCCTGATTATGTGACGCTGATCTTTGACGGCAACTCCCCTATTGATCTGGAAAATATTGAGTTATATATAAGCGAAGATTCGCTCCTGAACCGTAATCTTGACGGAATCCTTTACCAGGAAAAGGACGGCAGTAAGTACATAACGTTCAAGTACGAGACAAAGTTCCTCGAATATCCTGACGGAACCACGGAGCAGTTCGATTCGGCCAGAAGCGAGACCTCATTCACCATTCCTACAAAGGCCGACAAACCTATGTCCTATTACATTATCCGCATCACACCTGTCCCGAACAGCGATTATGAGGCCTTCGTCGGTGAATTCGTCCAGAAAGAAGTCATTGAGCAAAGCTACTGGACCGATTACAAATACGACAAGGTAATCCAGTATTACGACAGGGAGACCGGCAGCTGGACCGAAGAATCCACCAAAGACCTCTATACCGACAATATGCCTTTGGAGTAACAGCCTGCTTTTCTATTTTCTCGAAAAATATCCTATAACACTTTCCTACTCTCCCCTGTAGTAAAGTTAGAAAACCCTGCTCAAAATATAATAAAAGTGAAGTTCTTTTCAGAAACGGAGGGTATTATCATGAAAAAGATGCGTAGGGTTTGTGCACTTTTAGTCTGCTCAGCAATGGCTGTTTCCATGTTCGGCTGTTCTGACGGAGACAAAGACAAGAAGAATGACAGCGATACCAAGGAAAAGACCGAGAAAATCGATGACTCTGATGATCAAGATGAAGAAAGCAGCGTCAACGAAAGTAAGGACAACGAAGACAAGAAAGAAACCAATGAAAACATCGCCCCTGATGATCAGGTCGTCGATGTGATCGAAGAAACCGATGTTGTAGAACCGACAATAGCTTCAACAGGAAGCGAAGCAAGCTATTCTCTCGAAGGAATGACAGCTGCACAGATCCAGGATCTGATCAATGACTTCCGTACTGTAGAAGACGGTATGAACTGGAACGAGTACATTGAGAATCTGGAATATGAGCCTAGCAGACAAGTCGGTTCTGCATTCAGCTTCAATACAGACGAATATAGAAACTGGCTTGGTGATAAAGACTGTCTGGTTGAGTTCTTCTATCCATACAGTGAAATAAATGATGACGGAACGATCACCTTTGACAAGGAAAAGTCTTATCTTAAGTATCTTTTCTATCTGTCAGACAGAGAAATGGCAGAAGCTTACTTCTGGGAAGCATACAATGCTATCGATGCTTCGGTTGAAGGACTCAATAGCATAAGCGATACCGAAGGAGAGAGCACCTGGCTCGGCATGTGGCGTAATGATGATGATGTTTCGATCTACTACATTCACATGGATCCGGGTTACAACGCAGAAACAGGAGATGAATTCATACGTTTCGAAGTAGTTGCACCATTGATATACAACTGATAACAAAAAGCTAACCGAGATCTTCTTGGTTAGCTATTTTTTGAACTGCTTAAACTGTATCTTTATCTTTCTTAGTAAATACTTAATCTTTGTTTGACGATAAATTTACTCTCCGCAGGTAACATAAAACCATAAAACAAAACACAAACAAAGCGAGGGTAAAAAAATGTTAAACATCATGAGAACAACAAAGGATCTTTTCAACACAAACAAAGCTTTCAGAATTGCAGTATACGCAGTGCTCTGTCTTTTGACATTCGCAGCTTGCTTCAAGCTCGGAGAAAACTTCGGCGGATTCTTATACATGCTGATGCACTGATCGATCTTTCAAAATAAATAACAGGGACTGTCTCATTGAGGCAGTCCCTTTTGTTAACTGTTTATTCGGATCAATAGATTCCGTTCTTCTTGCTGACCTTCTTGTGGATGATCTCAACTGCGAAGATCAATGCTGCGATCGAGAATGAGCTCCATCCGAGGATCATAGCTACCGGTGTACTCTCACCTGTTGATGTGATAGCCGGCTTCTCTGGCTTATCCGGAGTTGTCTTTGTAACTTCTGCCGGTGGGTTCTCTACAGTAACTGTAGTAGGTGTAGGAGTTACTTCCTCTGTAGGTGTAGCTGTAACTGTAACCTCAGGTGTTGCTGTAGGTGCAGGTGTTGTTTCCTCATCCTCATCTACGTCAACTGCTGGAACGATTCTCTCTACTCTTACTGTAGGAACAGCTGTTGGCTCAACTGGTGCCTTTGTTGGAACCGGTGTTGGCTCGTCTGCAGAATCAACTACAAGTACAGAATCCGTTGGAGGGATTGTAGGTGTAGGAAGTGGTTCCTCAGCTGCCTCAACTACTACTTCCGGTGTAGGCTCCGGTGTGATCTCAACTGTTGGCTCTGGAGTAATCTCAACAGTAGGCTCAGGTGTAATTTCAACTGTTGGCTCTGGTGTGATCTCAACAGTAGGTTCCGGTGTAATCTCAACTGTAGGCTCTGGTGTGATCTCTACAGTAGGTTCCGGTGTGATCTCAACTGTAGGCTCCGGTGTGA
>CAMYXL010000010.1 GCA_947303255.1 uncultured Clostridia bacterium
AAGATGTTCAGGCACTTGTTGGCAGCGATCTTCTTGACCCAGCCGATAGCTTTTGCCTTATCCTTGAGGGAATCATAACTGTTATAGGCGGTGATGAACGTATCCTGCACGACATCTTCAGCCTCCTCTTTGTTCTTGAGAAGGGAGATGGCTGTCCAATACACCGACTTATACGCGTCGTTATAAAGTTTCTCGAGTTCTTGTTCTGTCATGTCTTCTTATGCCTCCTTGATTTCCGCATCTGTCTATATGACACATAAGGAAACCCGATTATTCGAAGGATAATAGGATTTTATAATATTTTTCTCAAAAGTTCTTCCGAAGTCTTTCTTACACTATTCATTGCCGAGTTAGTCTCAAGGCTCTTGTCAGATAGTTCTGTGATAGAGACGATTCCCATATCCAGGCACTTTTCATAACCTTCGCCCAGGCACCCTGCGATGGCATATACAGGCTTACCGTATTTCTTCGCGAGCATCGTAACTTCCATCGGACCTTTGCCGTTACTGGTCTGTCCGTCCATGCGGCCTTCACCCGTGATGACGATATCCGCGTCCTTTATCCTGTCCTCCAGGCCGACTTCCTCAGTAAAGAATTTGGCGCCCGATACGATCCTGCCTCTAAGGAAGTTCTTCAGTGCGAAGCTTAAGCCGCCTGCAGCGCCCGTGCCTCTTTCCATCGGGTCCATTGAAAAGAACTTCGCATATTTCATGAGAAGACTGTCCATGACCACCACGTCTTCTTCGCTCGCGCCTTTCTGCGGGCCGTACACATGGCTCGCGCCGTTAGGTCCGCAGAGAGGATTAGTCACGTCGGAGGCGATGATGATCTCTGCGTTCACATCAATCATAGATGACTTGTCGGCGTCATGAAGATCCTTAAGTCCGATGACGCCCGGCCTTATATCGTTGCCGTTCCTGTCGGTAAGCTTCATCCCCAGTGCCTGAAGAACGCCTGCACCACCGTCGTTAGTGGCACTTCCGCCCAGGCAGATGATGAGCTTTTCAAAGCCGCTTTGAAGCGCATCTTTAATAAGTTCGCCCGTTCCGTAGGTACTGGCTCTCATTGGATCTAACTCGTCGATGAGAGTAAGGCCTGAGGCCTTGGCCATCTCTATATATGCTTTGTTTTCCGAAAACATGTAATACGCATCAATAGGATCTCCTAGAGGTCCCGTTACCGTAAGATGCTTCTTTTTGCCTTTGACATACGGCGTAAGCTCATCTATGGTTCCTTCACCGCCGTCAGCAAGCGGCAGGACCTGCACCTGAAGGGAAGGGTCAACGCTCAAAAAACCCTCCTTAACGGCTTTTCCTGCCTGAGTGGATGTCATACTCCCCTTGAATGAATCCATTGCAACAACTATCTTCATAAACTTCTCTCCTTACGCTCTTATTATTCAGATTTGGGGCGTTTTTTCAAGTTTTCGAGAAGAAAAATCCTTTTTTGACTTATATAGGAAGACAATCTATAATAAGTTGTTATCTTATTAGGAGGTGGTATTTACCATGTCAGAACAAAAGAAGTTTTACATTACAACCCCGATCTATTATCCGTCGGGCAATCCACACATTGGCCATTGCTATACAACACTTGCTTGCGACGTTGTTGCAAGACTCAAGCGAATGCAGGGCATGGATGTAATGTTTCTGACAGGTACTGATGAGCACGGTCAGAAGATCGAAGATAAGGCTAAGGAAGCCGGCGTCACACCTCAAAAGTATGTTGATGATATCGTTGCCAACTTCAAAAAGCTCTGGGAGCTCCTCGGTATCAGCTATGACAGATACATCAGAACAACAGATCCATATCACGTAGAGAGCGTTCAGAACATCTTCAAGGAACTCTACGACAGAGGATACATCTATAAGGGCGAGTACACAGGTAAGTACTGTAAGCCATGTGAGTCTTTCTGGACAGAGAGCCAGCTCGTAGACGGCAAGTGCCCTGACTGCGGCAGAGAGTGCGTTGACGCTTCCGAGGAAGCATACTTCTTTAAGCTTTCCCAGTTCGGACCTAAGCTCGAGAAGCTCCTTACAGACGAAGAACTCAATTTCCTTGAGCCTAAGTCCAGAGTTAACGAGATGATCAATAACTTCATCAAGCCTGGTCTTCAGGATCTCTGCGTATCCAGAACCAGCTTTACATGGGGTGTTCCTGTTACATTTGATCCGGGTCACGTTGTATACGTATGGATCGACGCGCTTTCCAACTATATCACTGCTTTGGGATACGGTAACAGCAAGTATAACGACTACGACAAGTATTGGCCTGCTGATATCCACGTAATGGCTAAGGAGATCATCAGATTCCATACTCTCATCTGGCCTGCAATGCTCATGGCTTTGGATCTTCCTCTTCCTAAGAAGGTCATCGGTCACGGCTGGATCACATTCGGCGGCGGCAAGATGAGTAAGTCATCAGGTAACGTAATCGATCCGTTCGTACTTTGCGACAGATACGGCGTTGATGCATTGAGATATCATCTCCTCCGCGAGATGCCTTTCGGTGCTGACGCTCCATATACAAACGAGATGATGTTCAACAGGATCAACAGCGACCTTGCTAACGATCTCGGAAACCTTGTTTCCAGAACTGTTGCAATGGTATTTAAGTACTTTGACGGCAAGCTTCCTACTGACAGAGAAGCAGAGGCACTCGATGAAGAGCTCCTCTCTATGTTTGATGCTCTTCCTGCTGATGTTATCAAAGATTTCGAGACACTTCATATCGCTGACGGTCTCGAGAAGATCTTTAAGTGCATCGCCAGAGCCAACAAGTACATCGACGAGACAGCTCCATGGGTACTTGCTAAGGACGAGAGCAAGAAGACAAGACTTGCTACAGTTCTTTACAATCTCCTCGATTGCGTAAGAAGAGCATCAATCCTTTTGAGCCCTGTAATGCCTCATATCTGTCCTAAGATCTTTGAGCAGATCGGTGCAACAGCTGAGAATACAACTCTCGATGCTGCTTCCGTAAGAGGTGCACTTGCAGCTGACGTTGAAGTTAAGAAGGGAGAAGTTCTTTTCCCTCGAATCGATATCGAGAAGGAACTTAAGGAACTCGAAGCCCTGAACCCTAAGAAAGAAGAAAAGGGCAAGGACCTTGAGCCGCTTAAGGAACCATGCGTTTTCGATGATTTCTTGAAGCTCGATATCAGAGCAGGTAAGGTCCTCGAGTGTGAGAATGTACCTAAGTCTGATAAACTCTTGAAGTTTAAGCTCGACGACGGATTCGGCGAGAGACAGATCCTCTCCGGAATCGCTAAGTACTATAAGCCTGAAGATCTTATCGGCAAGACAGTTGCTATGATCGTTAACTTCCCGCCGAGAAAGATGATGGGCTACGAGAGTAACGGTATGATCCTTTCTGCGAGAGCAGAGGACGGCGGTTACAGAGTCGTTGAACTTAACGAGGACGTTAAGCCGGGAGCTGATATTTCCTGATATGAGCAAGAAGCACAAGGTCTGGTACGAAGGTCCTTTGAAGGGCGTTTTCGATACACACGCACATCTTTATGACAGGCGTTATGAGGAAAAGGGCGTGAGTGTTGAGTCTCTTTTGGAGAACGCGGCAAATGCCGGAGTCGACAAGATCTTGATTCCTGCAGATAATCTCAGGACTTCGCTTCTTTCCACAGAACTTGCCTCCAAGTTTAACGGAACTTCGGGTGTCAGCATCTGGGCTTCAGTGGGAGTTCATCCTCACGAAGCATCGTCTTATAACGATGAGATCGAATCTGAGCTTCGTAAGCTTATAGGAGACCGTGAGAAGAGAAGGATAGTTGCTATCGGTGAGATCGGTCTTGATTACTATTACGACTTCTCTCCGAGGGACGTCCAGAAGGATGTTTTCGAGAAGCAGATAGAGCTGTCTTATGAGACGGACTTACCGTTTATCCTTCATGAGAGGGATGCGACGGGAGACTGCCTGACGATCTTGAAGGAAGCGTACAAGAACGGTAAGCTTCGTAAGAATCCTGGTGTGTGCCACTGCTGTTCGATGTCGATCGAGGCTGCAAGCGAGCTCATAAAGATGGGTTTTTACATCGGATTTGACGGACCTTTAACATTTAACAATAACAGAAAAGGCGTCGAGCTTTGCGCGGCCTGCCCTGAGGACAGGATAGTCGCAGAGACCGACAGCCCTTATCTGACACCTGAACCGAACAGGGGAAGGACGAATGAATCGGCATTTACGCCTTTCATTATAGAGAGAATGGCTGAGATCCGCGGAGTGACGCCTGAACAGATGGCAAAGATCACTTCGGAAAACGGATTAAGACTATACGAGATATAAGCAAAGGAGAGCTTTATGAGTAAGAAGGATAAGATACTTATCGTCATTACCGCTGTTTTGGTATTGGCATTGATCGGAGGTTTTGTCTGGGACTATAACAAGTTCGTTTTGGGCAGGACTTTGAAGGTTGAGATCACTGAGGATATGGATATCATCTCCATGAAGAAAGTCGGTATCCTCTATTACCGTAAGGCTTATGAAGCCAGGATCAGGATCCCCAGAGACAAGGCCGAAGATATGTTGAATACTGTAGCTACGGCATACGGATGCGAACCTGAGATCATGTCTTACACTGAATATCAGTCCTTTGCAAGTTCCACGTTCCAGAAAGAGCTCGTAAAGCCTGCTCCTGAACTTAATACTGAGGTTGCAGTCGTCAAAGCTACAGACGGAGATCATATGGCTACATTTATGATCGATGTAGAGAACAGCAATGACGCGTTCCTTTATATCTACTACTACAGATGATAAGGATACCGGAATATACCCGTTCTCCATATCCTTTGTTCGTCCTGATCGGCGTTCTGGCCGGTTTGGGAATAAGCATTTTTTTGATGAGACGAAAAGGCGTCGAGAGGTTTTCATTCCTCTTGTCGTCTTTTCTTGTTTTTGCTTCGATATTCATACTTAATATTTCCTGGAACCTTCCGAAAATGATCAGGGTTCAATCATGGGGATTTGACGGCACATTAAGTGCAGTGGGCCTTGTCGTGGGAGCTTTTACCAGTGCACTTATTTTTCGCGAAAAAGGACCGGAGATAATGGCTTCTTTTGTAACCGGAGCTCCGCTTATGTATTCGATATCAAAGATCGGATGCTTCCTTAGCGGATGTTGCAGAGGCTTTAGTTACGGGGGACCTTTAAGAGTCACTTACGATAAGTGGGGTCAGGGATCGTTTTTCCCGACGCAGCTTATGGATGTCGTCTGTTTCTTCGTTGTCTTCGTAGTGGCTTTTATCCTGACTATCAAATTAAAAGATCAGATCAAGGTCTCGTTTGCTGTGATGCTTATTTCCATATTATCCAGATTCGGAGTAGACTTTTTTAGACTTTCGCACACCTATAAGGTGGTTTCAAAGACACAATTGCTGATGATATCGGCTTTTATTATTGTTATAATATCGTTTATAGTTATAACCAGGATCAATGGAAAAGGAGTAAGGGTTAATGAGTGATTCATCTTTATGGAAATGCCAGTGCGGAAATGAGAACAGTACAAATTTCTGTATTAACTGCGGAAAGAAAAGAGAAGACGGCGAGGTCAAAGAAAAAAAGGATGATACGCCTATTGTAGTGGCGTCATCGATCGCAGCTGCAGCTTCCGTCGGCAAGGTGGATATTCCTGATGAGCTGAAAGCCAATATCCAAAAGCAGGCTGAACCTGCTCAACCGGTATTCCAGCCGCAGCCACAGATGCAGCAACCTTATCAGCCGGCTCCTATGGTTCAGCAACCGCAACAGCAGCAGGTATTCATGCCTCAGACACAGCAGCCTGTTCAGCAGCAATATCAACCGCAATATCAACAACAGTATCAGCAATATACTGCACCTTCGCAGGCAAACAATATCGTTGATGAAGATCTGATGGAAAAAAGAAAAAAGACATCCAACAAATTGAGTTTGGTATCACTCTTATGCCACATAGGATATTTCATCGGATTGTTTGTTTTAGGAGTGATCGAATACATGCTCGAGTACGGCTCAGGAGAGGAAACGGCATTGGGCATACAGATAGGTTCTTCACTTGTAGGAACTTTGTTTACCGCTTCGATCGTATTCATGATCATTGCTCGAGTTAAGTGCCGTAAGGCAACATTTGCCAAGGTGTTGATGATCGTTTATATAGTGGAGATTGCACTTTTGGTTATTTTAGTAGTAGTTTTAATAATCCTTTTTTTCTACGCGTTGATAACGTGCGGACAGGGTTTGCCTTAAATTTTTGATTTAAACCAATATTAACGGGAGGTATATAGTAATGAGCGACTACAGCGCTTTTTTTAACAGGTCGATGAACAGATGGATGTGCAAGTGCGGTTCGAATAACACAGGTGAGTTCTGTGATAACTGCGGACTTTCGAGGGCTGATGGAGAAAGGAAAGGTGAAGTGGAATACGAGGCTCCCAGTGAGACTCAAAGTGTTTTCCAAAAACCGGCTGAACCTAGTAACGAGAATCCTTCAGTAACAGGATCTATGTTTTCTTCAGGTTCGTCTGAACAGCCATTTATGAAAGCTGATACGAATGAAGATACTGAGGATATTAATCCGTTTAAGCCGGCTGCTTTTTCTTCAAGCAGTGTCTACAGTGATTCATATGATGAGTCTCCGAGAGCATCCAGAAAGGATCTTGTGATCGATTCTCCGTATTCCACAAGATACTCCAACGATTATGTTGATCCGTCAAGAAGAAGGTTATCCAATCGCTTAAGCCTTATATCTCTCATATTAAAGTATGGTGTAGGAGGTATACTTCTCGGAATGTTTGAGATGATCAACTTCCTCACTCTTGGTGATGTGGCAACTCGTAATCCGGGAGATGTTCTTGCTTCGTGGTTCGTTATTGCTCTTGTCGGAAGTGCTTCGACTGTAGGTATCATTCTTATGATCGTTGCGAGAGTCAAAGACAAAACGGCTAAGTTTGCCAAAGTGCTGATGATAATCTATATCGTTGAGATGGTTGTTTCTGCACTTTTTGGAGTTTTCGTAGTTATATTGGGAACTTCTATATATATGAATTCTCTGCATTAATATTCTGTTTCGTATAACAAAATAGTGATATAATCATTTTACTTATGAATATAGGAGGGTGACTTATGATTTGTAAGAAATGCAATACAGAAAATGCCGAGAATGCAAAGTTTTGTTGCGGATGCGGTAATCCACTCGAAGTAGTTGAGGCAGTAGAAGAGGCAAAAGAAGAAGTAAAAGAAGAAACTTCTGCTGTTGAGGAGAAGGTAGAGGAAAAGGTTGAGGAAGTAGTTCCTGAAGTTTCCGAAGTTGAGGAAAAGGTTGAAGAAGCAAAAGAAGAAACAGTTGAGATCATTACAGATAATGTAGAGACCAAGGCTGAGGAAGTTGTTTCTGAAGTAAAGGAAGAGGCTGCTCCTGTCGTTGGCGCATCCATTTTTGCAGAGCCTGTTGTTGAAGCTCCTGTAGTTGAAGAGCCTGTAAGTGCTGCTCCTGTTATCGAGGAGCCTGTCGTAGCAGCTTCTACATTCGCTTCCATCGGTGCAGAGGAGATCCCTGTTGAGGCTGCTCCTGTTGTTGCTACTGCAGTTGCCGCAGCTGCTACTGCTGCTACAACTGAAGCTTCTAAGAAAGAAGAAAAGGAAGCAGGTCCTTCCAAGAAAGCATTGAAGGAAAAGAAGAAATATGAGAAGCAGGCTAAGGTTAGAGCTATCCTTGATGCTATCCCGCCTGAGTATCAGCCGATGTCCGTATCAGCTTACTTCTGGTTCATGTTCCTTGCAGCAATTCCTTGTATCGGATTTATCTTCACGATAATCCTTTCTATCATCGGCAAGAATAAGAACCGTAAGAATTTCTTCAGAGCGATCCTTGTTTATTACATCATTGCTTTGATCCTCATGCTTGCTCTCGGTGTAGTTTTGGTATTCATCATTCCTGACACCATGGCAGACATCTATTACGCATTCGAAGATATCCTTGTAGATCTCGGAATGTAATCGATAATCGGATAATAATTTGAAGGATCGTCTCTTTAATGAGACGGTCCTTTTTATATTTCTCGAAAAAGCGGGAATCGTTACATAAAGCCTTTTGTATGAATTGATAACTCAATATCCGTGTTGTTTGTTTGTAACATTGTTATTCTACAATGGTCATAGTAAGAAAATAATCTAAATCAGTATGGGAGTGTGACAAAATGCAGGAAGAACTTATTTCAAAGAAACAGCTCTTGCGAGCAGCACAGATTTCTTACGGCACTCTTTATCGCTGGAAGAGACTTAATCTCATCCCTGAATGCTGGTTTATCCACAAAGCAACTGCAACAGGTCAGGAGACATTCTTTCCTAAGGACAAGGTTATTGCAAGAATCGCAAGGATCAAGGAACTTAAGAGAGAACTTACTGTTGAGCAGATGAGAGAACTTTTCTCAGCTAACGTAAAGAGCTTCAGGATCCCGTTCCAGGATTTCTGTAATCTCGAGCTCGTTTCCAAACTTGCAATTACAGCTTTTTCGAGCGTTTATCCTGAAAAGAAGATGCTCGATTTTGATGACGTTTTCGGAATGTATGTTGTAGATCACCTTATGAAACTTTCCGGTATCTACCTTGAGGATGCAAAGCAGGTATTAAGACTTCTTTGTAAGTACCTCTCAGTCGAGGCAAGCAAAGAGTATCAGCTTCTCTTGCTCCGTAAGCTCGGTGTTCCGATGACGGTTCTCGTAAAGGGTGAGGAGGATATCCTTCTCGAAGACAATACTGAGGTTATCGCTTGCGCTAATCTCGAAGAATTTGAAGAAGCACTTAAAGATCAGTTGATAGCATAAGGAAGGAAGAAGTATGGCAGAGGCTAATTTGAATATTGTTGAGATGCTGTCGGTACTCGCTGAGCCGACCAGGATCAAGATCCTCGAGTGCATCTCGCGTGAAGGTGAACTTTGCGCAAAAGACATATTGCCAATGTTCGCGATCACTCAGCCTACACTCTCGCATCATCTGAATCTTCTTCTCGATAATAAGATCCTTTCCGCTCGAAAAGACGGAAGATTCGTTTATTACAAAGTTGATAAAAAATCGATGGATGCTCTTAAAAAGCTCATCGAAAGTTTCACTGAGCCTCCGGTAGTCGGCAAGGTAAAGAAAGCTCCTGCTGTTAAGGCAGCTGAGAAAAAACCGGTGCTCAAGAAAAAGTCTTCAGTTCCAATGCCGAAGACGGTTATAGCAAGTCCTGATCTTGAAGAAATCAAGAAAAACAAGAAAAAGAAAAAAGCCGACAAGAAGAAAAAAGATAAGGACAAAAAGAAAAAGAAATAATTTTCTATCCATACACACTTCTGTTTTCCGCCCGAAGTTTCCACATCTTCGGGCGGTTTTTTAAGTTTTGTTGTATAATCATTGTGTGAGAGTAGAGTGGAGTTGAAACATGATGGTAAAAACCAATGAAGCCGAACGCATCCTCAGAGAATCCGGGATCCGTATCACAAAACCTCGCGTGGATGTTTATGATTACATAATCAGTAAGAAGTCTCATCCTACCTGTGAGGAAATATACGACAATCTTAAGGGATCTAATCCGTCCTTATCTCTTGCTACGATTTATAACGTTACCGACAGGCTTGTTGATGAGAATCTCCTTATAAGGATAACAGCGCCTAACGGTGAGAGAAGATTTGACGGAACATTGGATTTCCACGGACATTTTTACTGTGAATCATGCGGGATGGTTTTCGATTATGTGATAAAGAAACACCACCTCGAATCTGACAGCAGATTCATCTACAACAACATTGATGTCATGGCGTCGGGTATCTGCCCGAACTGTCAATAAACATAACAGGGAGGAAATATTATGGATCTTAAAGGAACCAAAACAGAAGCTAATCTTCAGACTGCATTCGCAGGCGAATCAATGGCAACAAACAAGTATGCATATTTTGCATCTAAGGCTAAGAAGGAAGGATATGTTCAGATCTCCAATATCTTTACAGAGACTTCCGGTAACGAGAGAGAGCACGCTAAGCTCTGGTTCAAGTATCTTAACGGCGGTGCCGTTCCTGATACTGCGGCTAACCTTCTTGCAGCAGCTGAAGGTGAGAACGAGGAATGGACTTCCATGTATAAGACATTCGCAGCAGAGGCAAGGGAAGAGGGTTTCAATGAGATAGCTGAACTCTTCGATCTCGTTGCAGGTGTCGAAAAAGAGCATGAGGAGCGTTACAGAACCATCCTTAAGAATCTCGAAGAGGGTATGACATTCAAGCGTGACGGCGTAAAGATCTGGAAGTGCCTCAACTGCGGTTACATCCACTACGGTGATGAGGCTCCTGAGAAGTGTCCGCTCTGTGCTCATCCTAAGGCTTACTTTGAAGAGAGAACAACAAATTATTGATCAATCGATAAACCCGATCTTCGGATCGGGTTTATGTTTATAGGAAGGAATGATAAGTTATTTTTCTTATCGGATAATTTGCAATTAAAAAGGAGATGTTCTTGCGAGCATCTCCTTTTGTGCAGTTGGTTTCTAAATTGGATTAGTCTTTCTTTGTAACAAGAGCATCTCTGATCTCTGTAAGAAGCTTAACTTCCTCAGATGGCTCTGCCGGCTCTTCTGCTGCAGCCTCTTCTTCTTCCTTCTTCAAGAGAGCCTTGAACTTCTTGGAACTCTTCTGGATCAATGTGATCACAAGGAAGATACAGATGGCAATTATAAAGAATTCAATGATAGTGTTAATGAATACGCCGTAATTGATTGCTACCTCAGGTGTTGTGACTTCGCCTGCTGCGTCAACGACTGCAGGTGTGATGACATGCTTCATATCCTTAAAATCTACGCCGGAACAAAGGCTGCCGATACCAGGCATGATGATGTCATTTACAAGTGATGTAACGATCTTTCCGAAAGCGCCACCGATGATAACACCGACAGCCATATCCATTACGTTACCTTTGCTGATGAACTCCTTAAATTCCTTAACCAAACCCATTTACAATACACCTCGCAATTAACAGTATTTTTTAACTGTATCAGGGAGGAGATCCTCGCTGACACTTAAGATAATTGTAACAACTATAGGTGAATTTGCAAGGAATTTGTCGAGTTTATCGAGGAATACAGCGAGTTCGTCAAGGTTGTCGCTCTTTGCCACTTTACGGACACTATCCATATAAACGTGAGTGAGGTCATAATCCTTGGAACAAACTCCTCCGATAAACGAAAGAAGCTGATCATATCCGGTACATGGGTACTCATCGATATTGATCAGCCTTACTTTGTGCTTGAGTAACTGTCCGAGGCGTGTTCCTCTCTCAATGCAGACTACGTTGCTGTCCTCTGCTGCAACGTTGTTGATGTCTTCAACAAGTCTAGCGGTCTTACCTGTTCCTTTTGCTCCTGCAATAATCTTGATCATAGGCATCGATCTCCTTTACTGTTGGTTTTTTTATTTGATGGATATATTCTATCTGATTTTTAGTGTAATTTGAATAGCAAATGAGGAAAATCTGGAGCATTTTTTGTGAATTGTTAACATAAATCTGAGATATTTGCCTTATATATATATGTATGATAAAATATTTCCGTTCTAGATTACTTTTGTAAACGGACTTCATCGAAGGTCCGTTTTTTGTTGTATCAGGAGGAATTGATGGCAAAACGTTCTAAGATCGCTCAGGCAGCTTATGACATAGCTAAGCCGGAAGCGGAGAAGCTGGGACTCGAGCTCGTCGATGCAGAGTTTAAGAAGGAAGGTCAGAAGACATTCTTAAGGCTTTTTATCGACAAGAAAGGCGGACTGAATATTGACGATTGCGAAGTGTTCAGCAGGACAATAGATCCGATACTTGATGAGCAGCTCAAACATGATGCGGATTATTTCGAAGTATCGTCACCGGGACTTACAAGACCTTTGTCGGAACCCGCTGACTACAGAAGATACTCTGAAGAGAAGATAGAGGTTTCACTTTTCAAAGAGATCGACGGAGTAAAGAACTTTTTGGGAAAGATACTTGAAGTAACAGACGAGACGGTTGTTTTCGAGTATGAAGAAGCCAAAGAAACAAAGAAGGTAACACTTAAGTACGAAGAGATCGCAAGAGCGGTCAGACACATTGAATTCTAATCAAGGAGGCATAGTAAAATGGCAAAGAAAAAGCAGGAAGAAGAGCAGAAGGAAAGCGTAATCGCAGTTATCAAGGAACTTGCGAAAGAGCGCGGCATTGACGAGGAAGTCTTGATGAAAGCTATCGAAGACGGTATCGTTGCAGCCTTCAGAAGAGAGTTCTCAAGCTCTAAGAATATAGATAATGTTTTCGCAGAGATCGACAGAGAGACAGGTGAGATCTTCGTTTACAAACTCGTTGATGTTGTAGAGGAAGTTCTTGATCCTGATAACGAGATCTCCTTTACAGATGCTAAGGCAATGGACGATGAGATCGAGCTCGGTGACCAGATCGAGGTCGGTATCGACGTTGATGAGCTTGGAAGACTTGCTGCTACAGCAGCTAAGAGTGCTATCTCCCAGAAGGTTAGAGAAGCAGAGTATGCTCGTATCCAGTCAGATTTCTCCGACAGGATCAATGAGATCGCTACAGGTGTTGTTCAGCGTAAGGATTCAAGATATGTTTACGTTGATATCGCAAGAGCTGAGGCAGTTCTTCCAAGAGAGCACCAGATCAAGGGCGAGAACTACGAGCACGGCAAGACAATGAAGTTCCTCGTACTTAACGTACAGGAGTACAACGGAAGACCTACTATCACAGTTTCCAGAACTCACGTAGATCTCGTAAGAAA
Organism: uncultured Clostridia bacterium; assembly: GCA_947303255.1. Classification (GTDB taxonomy): domain Bacteria; phylum Bacillota; class Clostridia; order Saccharofermentanales; family Saccharofermentanaceae; genus Saccharofermentans. The sequence goes on from CAMYXL010000010.1 coordinate 12,776, forward strand.
GCTCTTCGAGCTTGAGGTTCCTGAGATCAAGAGCGGTGAGGTTATCATCAAGTCCGTATCCCGTGAGCCTGGTTCAAGATCCAAGGTTGCAGTTTATTCCAGAGATGAGAATATCGATGCTAAGGGTGCATGCGTAGGTCAAAGAGGCCAGAGAGTTCAGGAGATCATGAATGAGCTCGGTGGCGAGAAGATCGATATCATCGATTGGAGCGAAGACGATGCAGCATTCATCTCTGAGGCTTTGCAGCCTGCAGATGTTACAAGCGTAACAACATCATTCGTAACAAAAGAGAACGGTCACGTAGAAAACAGAGCAGACGTTGTTGTTCCTGACAACCAGTACTCACTTGCTATCGGCCGTGCAGGTCAGAACGTAAGACTTGCTGCAAGACTTACAGGCTTCAAGATCGATATCAAGACAGAGTCCGCTGTATCCGAGGCTGACAGCCGCGCAATGATCGACGAGTTCGAGGTCGTTGAAGACCCTAACGAAGAAGCATAAGGGAGTTGAACCTGATGAAGAAAAAACCGCAACGTATGTGTGTAAGCTGCAAGACGAGGGCAGATAAGAAAGATCTCTTAAGAGTTGTCCTTCTTCCGAGCGGCGACATCGCCTATGATCCTTCCGGAAGACTTCCGGGAAGAGGCTCTTATCTTTGTCGAAAAGAAGAGTGCATCATGACGGAACTTAAAGCACACAGACTTTCGAAGGGACTTCGCCATCAGGTAGATGAAGACGAACTTAAAAAAATCGCTGACACGATACTTAAGGAGTGTCAGGCATCCGAAGAGAAAGAAGAGGAGTAATGAAGATTTCTGAATCTTACACTGAGGAAGACATCTTAAGATTCTTGGGACTCGCTACAAGGGCATCGAAAGTGGTCTCAGGAAACGATCAGATAATAGACGAGGCAAGAAAAGGCCACATCAAGCTTTTGATCGTTGCAAGGGATATATCCCAGAATACTTTCGATAAGTTCTTGAGTGTTTTAACATCACTCGAAAACGAGATCCCGGCGGCATACAGATTTGCCGACAAAAGAAAATTGGGAAATGCAATCGGCAGACCTGACAGAGCATTGGTCGGAGTAACTGATGAAGGCTTTGCGGGAAAGCTGGAAATAATGCTTGACAGGTTTGAGTACAAGGAGGAACAGAACTGATGGGTCAAGAAAACGAGAACAACAAGCCACAGATCATAATGGGCGGAGTCTCAGGTAATAAAGAATTAAGAGTAAGAAGAGTACATAAGAAAAATGCTGATACAGGAGATGCGGCTGCTAAGGCTGAGCCGAAGACTGCTGCACCAAAAACTGCTGCACCTGCGGAAGAAAAGCCAAAGGCAGCACCTGCTGCTGAAGCAAAACCAAAGGCAACAAAGACAGCTGCTGCTGAAAAGCCGAAGGCTGCTGAGCCAAAGGCTGAAGCAAAGCCAAAGGCCGCTGCTAAGCCTGCTGCTGCAAAAGCTGCTCCTAAGGCTGCACCGGAGCCGGAAGCAAAGCCTAAGGCAGTTGAGAAGCCTGAGGTTAAGACAGAAGAAAAGCCTAAGGTATCTTCTGCTGTTATCGCAATGCCTGATTCAAAGCCATATACCAAAAAGCCGGTACCTGGTGCAACTGTAACAGGCAGATACCAGAGAGAACAAAGAGAGCCTAGAGAAGGAAGCACATACCAAAGAGGCGGTAACGGTGACAGACGTCAGGGTGGCGGCAACAGACAGGGCGGTTACCAGAACAACCGCGGCGGCGGAAACATGGGCGGCTTCATGAAGGATAAGGACGAGGACGAGAAACGTCCAATGCCTAGAAAGGCTACAAAGCCTAAGACAGAAAGTCCTATCGAAGAAGGCAAGAAGAGCAGAGCTAATTTTGTCGAGCGTAATGCTTTCGATAAGAAGAGAACTGAAAATACTGACAATAAGAGAGAGAACGGCAGAAATAACAACAATAACGACAGACGTTCCATGAACAAGAACGACATGAACAGCTACAAGGGCAGAGGTTCTGATGTTCTTAACGACGACTACGAGGGTTATTCCTACGGTTCAAAGAAAAAGAAGAAGATGGTTAAGAGTGCTCCTGTACAGGCACCTGTTATCCAGCAGATCACTAATATCCAGCTTCCTCCTTTCATCACTGTAAAAGAGTTTGCTGAGGGTATCGGCAAGAAGAGCGGTGACGTTATCATGGAGCTCATGAAGCTCGGCGTTATCGCAACTATCAACCAGGAACTCGACTTTGATACAGCTTGTCTTTTGGCAGACAGCTTCGGTATCACAGCTGAGCCTATCACAGAGGTAACTGAAGAGGAGATCCTTTTCGATGAGGCTGAGGATAAGGAAGAAGATCTCAAGCCACGTCCGCCGGTCGTTGTTGTCATGGGTCACGTTGACCATGGTAAGACATCCCTCTTGGACAGGATCAGATCAGCATCCGTTGTTTCCGGTGAGGCAGGCGGTATCACACAGCATATCGGTGCTTACACTGTAAGACTTAAGGGTCGTCAGATCACATTCCTTGATACTCCTGGTCACGAAGCGTTCACAACGATGCGTGCAAGAGGTGCTCAGGTAACTGATATCGCTATCCTCGTTGTAGCTGCAGACGACGGTGTAATGCCACAGACGATCGAGGCTATCAACCACGCTAAGGCTGCTAACACAGAGATCATCGTTGCTATCAACAAGATCGATAAGCCGGGTGCAAATCCGGATAAGGTTAAGCAGGAACTTTCAAACTACGAACTCATTCCTGAGGAGTGGGGCGGTTCCACGATCATGGTACCTGTATCTGCTAAGCAGGGAACAGGTATTGACGATCTCCTCGAGATGGTACTTCTCACAGCAGACGTACTCGAGCTCAAGGCAGATCCTAAGCGTCAGGCTAAGGGTACTGTTATCGAGGCTAAGCTCGATAAGGCAAGAGGACCTGTTGCAACAGTACTCGTACAGCGCGGTACATTGAAGTCCGGTGATACGGTCGTATGCGGACCTATGATCGGTAACGTTCGTGCTATGTACGACGACAAGGGTTCCGATATCAAGAAGGCAGGTCCTTCCATTCCGGTTGAGATCTTGGGTCTTCCTGAAGTACCGGAAGCAGGTGAGACACTTTACGCTGTTACAGACGATAAGATCGCTAGACAGCTCGTTGAGAAGAGAAAGATCAAGCTCCGTGAGCAGCAGCTGCATAAGTCTTCCAAGATGAGCCTTGATACACTCGCAGCTTCTCTTGCTGCAGGTGACGTTAAGGATCTTAACCTCATCGTTAAGGCAGACGTTCAGGGTTCCGTTGAGGCTGTCATCCAGTCCCTCGAGAAGCTCAGCAACGACGAAGTTCGTGTTAAGGTTATCCACGGCGGTGTTGGTGCGATCAACGAGTCCGACGTTGTTCTTGCTGATGTATCCAATGCGATCATCATCGGATTTAACGTTCGTCCTAATGCGATCATCACTGAGAAGGCTAAGGAAGCCGGCGTAGACATAAGACTTTACAGCGTCATCTATAACGCTATCGAAGACGTTGAGAAGGCTATGAAGGGTATGCTCGCTCCTACATTCGAAGAGGTTGTTCTCGGACATGTCGAGATCAGAGAACTCTTCAAGGTATCAGGTGTCGGTACTATCGGAGGATGTTATGTTCTTGACGGTCTTATCAGAAGAAACTGCGAGGTTCGTGTCGTAAGAGACGATATCGTTGTTTACACAGGTAAGCTCGCATCACTCCAGAGAATGAAGGATGCAGTTAAGGAAGTTAAGGAAGGTTATGAGTGCGGTCTTTCTATCGAGAAGTATAACGATATCAAGATCGGCGATGTCATCGAAGCATACGAGATGCAGGAAGTAGCCAGATAAAAAAGACTAACTGTTGAGGCCGGGACATAGGGTAACTCTATATCTCGGCTTCGCATTTAAGAGGTAAATAATTATGAGAAGAAACAGAGCTCAGATCGTCGGAGACGAGATGCAGAAAGTTTTGTCTAACATCATCCAGAATGATGTAAAAGATCCGCGTATCCCTCTGCTTACTTCCATCGTGGAAGTCAGGATGTCATCTGACCTTACACATGCGACATGCTATGTGTCTGTTTTCGGAGATGACAGGGCAAAGAATGAGGCGTTAAGTGCGATCGTTCATGCAAGCGGATTTATAAGAAGAGAGATGTGTAAGTACATCAATCTTCGTGTTGCTCCTGAGCTTCATTTTGTATTGGATAATACGATCGAAGAAGCGGCAAAGTTATACGAACTCATCGATAAGACAATCGATGATGACGAGAAAAGACATAAGGAAGAATGATCATGTATTCCGAAAAGACCAGCATCGCTAAGAAGTTTATCGAAGAACTTGATTCACACGGCCAGAAGGTCCTTATCTTCGTTCACAGAAGTGTTGACGGAGACTGCATTGGATCTGCGTGCGGATTAAGTGAAGTTTTAAGATCACTCGGCTACGGATCAAAGGTCTGTATCTGTGAAGATCTCCCTTCGTATATGGATTACCTTGATTTCAGCGACTACATCGTAAGAGCTGATAAAGAGGAAATCGAAGCTCCTACTCTGGCTATCGCCACAGACTGTGCGGCAGGTTCGAGGATGGGTGATGCAGGTGACATTTTCGAGAAATGTGAGAATAAGCTTATAGTCGATCATCATGCCACAGTTACAAATGACGGTGACAACAGATGGGTGGTTCCGGGTGCGTCTTCTGCATCGGAACTGATGTTCTATCTTTGCACGGAATTATGCAAGCTCAAGAACGTTGACTATAAGAAGATAATTACAAAGAAAGCGGCGATGTTTTTCTTGACGGGAATCATCACCGATACGGGAAGATTCTCGTACTCCAACACCAATCCGGAGACACTTGAGGTGTCAGCTGAATTGATGAGACTCGGAGGCGAGATCGCTCCTGTTATGTATAACTGTTACGACAGGAAAAAGCAGTGCGAACTTAAGATCTCCAGCCTTGCCTGTTCGATGGCGAGATTCGATCTTGACGGAAGGATCGCAACGACGGTCGTAACGAGTGAACTGTTCGATAAGTGCGGTGCGGGAAGAGATGATATCGCTGAGGTCGTCTCAAGATTAAGAGACGTTGAAGGCGTTGACGTATCCATCGTTTTGAGAGAAGCGGAAGACGGCAAGATAAGAGTAAACATCAGATCCAACGAAGGATTTGATGCAGCTGCGTTCGCATCGTCTTATGACGGCGGAGGACACGTAAGAGCCGCAGGCTGCACTGTCGAAGGAAGAGACATAAACGAGTTGAGGGAAGAGATGGTCAAAAAGGCCATTGAACTTTTGAATGGTTGATAATGATTTCGAGGGCAAGAACATACTGATACTTCTCGATAAGGATTCGGGAATGACTTCATTTGCCTGTGATTCGAAGATTAAAAGATTGCTTCATACTAAGAAGGTCGGACATCTGGGAACATTGGACCCGTTTGCCACAGGTCTTCTTCCTTTGTGTGTCGGAAAAGGTCTTCGATATATTAGATTCGCGGATGATTATGACAAGACTTATGAGTGTGTCTGTGTTTTCGGAAAGACAACGGATACCCTTGATATCGAAGGTGAAGTAACGGGCGGAAAGATGCCGACAGCTGACGAACTTAAGGAACTTATCGACAGTGACTTCAAGATCGTGCGCGATGCTTTCGAGAAAATGACTAAGATAACATCACAGGTACCGCCTAAGTATTCAGCGAAAAAGATCAACGGCAAGAAAGCATATGAACTTGCAAGGGAAGGAAAAGAAGTCGAGCTTAAACCTCATCCGGTCACGATCTATTCGATCGACATTAAATCAATTGATGTAGTTGATGAGACTTTCGAAGTTGACTTCGTTATCTCCTGCAGCAAGGGAACGTACATAAGGACTATCTGCGATGACGTTGGACGCGAAGTCGGATTCGGAGCATACGCGAAGAGTCTTAGAAGAGTTAAGTGCGGACCGTTCGATATAAGTGATGCGTACACGGTCGACGCTGTTGAGAAGATGCTGGAAGATGAGGATCTATCGTTTATCAAAGATGCATCTATGATAGTTGATGACATGCCTGAACTTAAGTTAAATGAAGTTCAGACATCGATGGTCAAATGCGGCAAGAAACTTGATGTAAGACCATTCAAAGAGATTACTTCTTCACATGCCTCAGATACGTTTTATAAAGCAACTTTTAACGGTGAAGTGATCGCCGTAATGTATGTGTCTGAAGAAGACGGATACAAAAGACTTAGGATAGAGAGGATGCTCGCATGACGGTAACACCGGAATTAGTTAAGTTTGCTGATGTGGCTGAAGGAAAAGGCCGCGTTATCGCGCTGGGCTTTTTTGACGGCGTGCATCTGGGACACCGCGAGATCATAAGGAAAACTGTTGAGTCTGCGGAAGAAAACGGATTAATTGCATCTGTTCTCACGTTCAAGAATTTTAAGCTCAAGGATCCTACCGAACTTAGAAGTTATGATGAGAAACTTCAGATCTTCAAAGGTCTTGGAGTTCATCAGGTCATAAGTCTTGACTTCGACATGATCAAGGATATGGAAGCGGAAGTTTTCGTTGACGAAGTTTTATATAAGGAACTCAATGCCAAAGTTTTGGTATCCGGAACTGATTATACTTTTGGCAAAAACGCTGTAGGTAACGCAGATCTTTTGAAGTCCCTGTCGCTTCAAAGGGGCATCGAGACATTGATAGTTCCGGATGTATTTTTCGAGAATGAAAAGTGTTCGTCTACGCTTATAAGAAATCTTCTTTCTGACGGAGATGTTGATAAGGCGAACGTGCTTCTCGGAGGCGAGAGTTTTTCTTATGAAGGAACTGTTGTAAGAGGGAAGATGCTGGGAAGCACACTGGGGTTCCCGACGGCAAATCTTCCGATACCTTCAGACAGGTTTAAGCCGAAGTTTGGTGTGTACATAACTCTTACGACTCTTGACGGAGTTAAGTACAAGTCCATATCAAATCTCGGATTAAGACCTACCGTGGAAGATTCCGATAACGTTAACATTGAGACGTTCATCTACGGCCACGAGGGGGAGCTTTACGGCAAGAAGATCAAGGTCGAACTTCTGGGATTCGTAAGACCTGAGCAGAAGTTCTCATCAGTGGACGAGCTCAAGGAACAGGTAGAATCCGACAAGAAAAAAGTGGCGATTTTGTGGGAAAAGGGTAAAATCTTAAACTGATTATATATATAGATGATAAAATATCATTCGATGAATGTTAGGAGAAATAATATATGACTGCGACAGAAGTAAGCTTTCCGAAGCTGGGAATACATTTTAACGTAGACAGCGTTGCCTTCAATTTATTCGGCATCGATGTCTATTGGTACGGCGTAATCATCGCACTGGGAATTCTTTTATGCGTTACCCTCGCGATGAAGCATTGTAAGGAGAACAGATTCTCTACTGACCTTGTGGCAGATACGATCCTTGTTGCTCTTCCGGCAGCTATCGTCGGCGCGAGAGCTTACTACGTTATCTGCGAATGGGACAGTTACAAGGACAATCTTAAGAGTATCTTCGATACCAGATCCGGCGGCCTTGCTGTTTACGGCGGTATAATCGCTGCTCTTATCGCGATCTTTGTTATGTGCAAGATCCGTAAGATCCCGTTCTCCGCGATCCTTGACTACGGTATTCCTTATCTTCCTTTGGGACAGGCTATCGGCCGTTGGGGAAACTTCTTTAACCAGGAAGCATTCGGTACAACGACTACACTTCCTTGGGGTATGACAAGTGACAAGGTTCAGGCATATCTTCGTGTTTACTGTAAGGACTTAGACAGCACGATGCCTGTTCATCCTACATTCCTTTATGAGTCGCTTGTTAATTTGGCTCTTTTCTTTATCCTTCTTTTTGTTCGAAAAAAATCAAAGCACAATTACGAAGCTACCTGCGTTTACCTCGTAGTTTACGGATTTGCCAGATTCTTCATCGAAGGACTTCGTACCGATTCACTTTATATCGGAAACACAGCGATCAGAACATCACAGCTTCTGTCGTTCATCCTTATGGTCGTAGGTTTGGTATATATCTTCTATGCAAACGTTAAGAACGTTGAAAGAACATATATCCCTGAAAAGTTCCTCGTTCCAAAGGAAGAAGATAATAAGAACAAGACAGTAAAGATCATCAAGCCAACAGGCGAAGTTGAAGTTATTAAGGAAGAAACTAAAGAAGAAAACACTGAAGAGCCTTCCGAGAAAACAGAACCGGAAGATGAAGTAGTTCATCTTATGGGCGAAGTAGCTGCGCCGGAAGAAGATGAAGAACCTTCTGAAGAAACAAAAGAAGAAACTGAAGAGTAATAATGGAAAAAGGCAAGTCAGGAATAGAGAGGTTAAGAAATAACAATTACCTCAGAACGGTAGATTATTATCTCATCGTTCCTGTTTTCCTGCTTACCGTTATCGGAATATACGTTTTAAGTAAAGTATTATCATCAGGTTTCGAAGACTATCCGAACAATCTTTATAAGCAGATATTCGCGGCCGGCTTAGGTCTCATGATCACGCTCGTTATCTGTCTTTTGGATACTCACTTCATGAAACTTGTAGGCTGGGCTATCTACGCCGCGGCCTTATTCCTTTTGATACTCGTTCCTATTGACGGCTTCTCGAACGTAGATAAGTGGGGTGCGGACTCATGGCTCAGTATCCCTGTCATCGGAATGTTCCAGCCCTCGGAATTGGCGAAGATAGGACTTGTAATGGTGGCGTCGAATATTTTCGAGATGATGGGAGAAAAAGAGATAAGCCTCATTAAGGGCTTCGGACTTTTGGCTCTCGTATACGGACCTCCGATGCTCCTTATCCTTAATCAGCCTGACTTGGGAACTGCAATGGTTATTGCATTCTCATTCGTATGTATCCTCTTTGTATGGGGAGTTAAATACAGATACTTCCTTCTTGCGATCTCAGCGGTAATCGTTATCGGTATTCCGTTCATCTGGAACTTCTATCTGAAGGCTTACCAGAAGAAGAGGATATTGTCTCTCGTTTTCGAGGGAACAGATATCAGAGGTGAGTATAACCTTGTCCAGTCAAAGGCGGCTATCGCATCCGGAGGACTTGCGGGAAACCACACGGGCGTGTTTGTCCGAGTGCCTGTTAAAGAGTCGGACTTTATCTATTCGGCTGTATCCGAGCACCTTGGATTTATCGGAACGACGGCTGTACTTCTTCTCGCATTCTTCTTCCTGTGCCGCAGTATCTACGTCGCAGCAAGATCAAACCGTAAAGCTTATTCCTACACGGTAATCGGCCTTACGGCTGCTTTCGCTTTCCACTTTATTGAGAATATGGGTATGTCCGTAGGACTTCTTCCTGTTACAGGTATTCCGCTCCCGTTTATAAGCTTGGGAGGTACCGCGATGATGGTTAACTACATATCCTTCGGAATAATACTGAATATCTCGATGGATCGTAAGATCTCAACGTAAAAAGAAATAATAGACAACAGCTACGATTATGGCCTGAGCCACGAGCATAAACGGTACAGGGAAGACGAAATACCACTTCTTGGTCTTGTGCCTGAATATAGACATTCCAAGTAAAGCACCCAAAGATCCGCCGATAGCGGCAAGCAAAAGGAGCGTAGAGATACGAACCCTTCTTTTGTGAGCTTTCGCTGCTGCCTTATCGATTCCGTATACGATAAAGGTCACTATATTAATAACGATCAGATATATAACTAAGTATTTCATGCAGACCATTGTACCACTATTCAAGAATTGTTTAAAATTCAGTATTGAACATTATACAGTAGTGTGTTATATTCAGTACTGTAAGAATAAAACTAGTGAAGGAGGTACATAATGAACATACAGTTCAAAAAAGGTGTTTTGGATATGTGTGTGCTCGCGATGCTTCGTGAGAAGGACAGTTACGGATACGATATAGCCGATTCTCTTTCAAAAAAGATCAAGCTTGCAGACGGCACAGTCTATCCGATCCTTCGTAAGTTGGCGGCAGACGGAATGGTCTGTACCTATCTTATGGAATCCCAGAACGGCCCACCGAGAAAATACTATCATCTGACAGAAGCAGGTAAGGCAACACTGGATGAGTACATTAAAGATTGGGAAGAGTTTAACAAAGTAGTTACCGGAATAATTGGAGGGCAAGACCTTGAATAAGAAAGAATATTTAGATCTTCTGAGTAAAGAACTCGGTTCGTTGCCTTATAACGATGTAAAAGAGATAACAGACGAGATCGATGCTCATTTTGAGATGGCAAAACAGGAGGGCAAGACTGAAGAACAGATATCCGACGATCTCGGTGATGTTCATGAACTTGCCAAGTCATATATTAACTGCACACCTTATAAGCTCCCGCAGGTACTTAAGGACAAGGAGCCGAAGAAGAAGAGTTCGATATGGGCCAGGGTGTTCTCGGTCGCTATCTGCTGTGTAGCAGTTCCTATCACATTCGCATGGATCTGGTTTGATATCGGTATTGCAACAAAGATCATCGCCAGCAGCGGACTGTTTGTATTAAGACTTTCGAACATCGGACACTATGGAGACTACAGGTTCGCAGCTTTGATGAGCCAGATCGGTTCCATCTTCTACGTGATATTCCTCGGATGCCTTTTGTACTTCGGAATAAGGCTTCTTTTGGCAGCCGGCAGGAAGTTCATTAGGTTCAACAGAAAGCTTTGGACAAGGGGGTTCTGATATATGAAAAAAAGAGATATTGTAATCCTCATAGTCGGTATTTCGGCACTTGTCTTGGCTCTGATCTTTAAGAGCGTTGCAGGCGTATCTGCACTCAGGACATTCGGTCAGTCCGAAGACTGGCACGACATCAAGGGCTGGTTCAAGGACAGAGGTCATGACATCACGCATTTCAGCTTCAGTGATTTCAACAGCGAGTACGTCAAGATCGATAACAGCGGAATCCACATCGTTGACGGAGACGATGTGATCTCCATCGATAAGGAAGGAATCTTCGTAGGCGACGAAGACGATAAGGTCGTAATAGACAAGAACGGAGTTGTCGTAAAGAATGACACAACAGATGTAACCATCGATAACTCAGGTGTACATGTAGACGAGACAGAAGCAACAGAAAACTGACGAGGGAAGACTCATAGAAAGGAAGAGGTTGTCACATAAGTGGCGGCCTTTTTCTTTTGCCTTTTTTCTCGAAAAAACTCGCTTCAAAGGACCTTTTCGAGCATCCAAAACCACTTTTGTAATAAAACTTGCGAATGTTACAAAAATATTAAACTTTTTTTGAAAATTCTATTGCAAATGCCATGATTTACTAATAAAATGTACACATGTGGAGGAAATGGGAGCAAAAAACCCATTTTGGGGAGAAAAGTGGAGAATATCCCGGAAATCTTCCCCATTGAATAAAACAGGAGTTAGAAGTGGCACGCGATATCAAGAAAATCGATGGCAAAGGCAGATTTATCATCCCGGCTAAGCTTAAGAATAAGTTTGGTGACGGTTTGGTTGCGACAATTAGCCTCGATCCTGGATATCTCTGTCTCTACACAGTTGCTGATTTCGAGAAGATCAAGGATCAGTTCAGAAAGAACAATTCTATGGATCCTGTGATCAGAGCATTGGCAAGAGCATTGATCGGTGAATCTTTGGAGATCGTTCCTGATTCACAGGGCAGGATCAGTCTTACAAGTGAATTGTGGGAAAAGATCGGTGCTAAGCCGGGCGATGAGATCTGCGTAACTGACGTATTGGATAAGATCGAGATCTGTACCAAGACTCATTACGAAGGCAACACTGTAGATATCAGTCAGCTTGTCGGCTTGGATCAGAAGTATTATGTTGAAGGACTCTGATTTTACACATATTCCCGTTTTATTTAATGAATGTATGGATGCTCTGTGCATCAAGCCTTCGGGCGTCTACGTAGACTGTACGGCAGGCGGCGGAGGACACAGCATGGGTATCCTGGAAAGGCTTTCTTCCGACGGTCTTCTTATCTCTCTTGATAAGGATGACGAAGCACTTGCAACCTGCCGCAGAAAAGCAGAGGGCAAAGCTAACTGGAAGATAGTCAAATCTGATTTTTCTAAGATCGATGAGGTCTTGGAGGAATTGAACCTTGAAAAGGTAGACGGAATTCTTGCTGATCTCGGTGTTTCTTCTCACCAGATCGATACGGATGAGAGAGGTTTCTCTTATGCCAAGGACGGTCCTCTTGATATGAGGATGGATACGACTCAGGAACTTGATGCTTCAGTAGTCGTAAACACTTATTCCGAGGCTGATCTTACAAGAATATTCCGTCTCTACGGAGAAGAGAGATTCGCAGGAAGGATCGCAGCAGGGATCGTAAGAGACAGAGAAAAAGAACCTTTTACAAGAACTGTTGAACTGGCAGGAAAGATTGCATCGTATGTACCGGGTAAGGCCAGAAACGAAGACCAGCATCCGGCAAGAAGATGCTTCCAAGCCATAAGGATCGAAGTGAATCACGAACTTGAATCTGTCGAGAGGCTTTTGGATGTGGGACCTAAGCTTCTTAAGGACGGAGGAAGGATGGCAGTTATCTCCTTCCATTCGCTCGAGGACAGGATCGTAAAAGAAAAGTTCAGAGAACATGCTTCTCCTTGTACTTGTCCAAAGAATTTTCCGGTTTGTGTGTGCGGAAAGATAAGTCTTGGAAAAGTAATAACAAATAAGCCTATTACGGCTTGCGAAGAAGAAATTAAAAACAATTCGAGAGCACATTGCTGTAAGCTCCGTGTTTTCGAGAAAACAGAAGTGAAGTAATTGGAGGGTAACGTGACTAAGAAGGCGGAGAGACATCAAGATTATGCTCTTGATATGTATGTAGATGAGGAATTAGACATAGAGAGCATCCTTTCCGAAGATAAGCCTGAATATCATTATTCGGACGGAAAGATGACTCTTGTCGAGAAGGGATATTATTCCCAGGACGAGGTTATGTCACGTACCTCAGATTTTAATAAGAACCATAAGTCCGGCAATAAGCTTGATACAGAGGCAAGAAAGAAGCTTTCCAGAAGAAACAGAAAGAGGACTATGCAGACTATATTTGCAGTTCTCATTATTGCTTTGGTAGGCATTTTCTTTGCACTCGTTCTCTATCCTCAGGCAGAACTTTCCGAGCTCAGCCGTGACAATTCGGATAAGAAGGATGAGATCTCCGAACTTAAAAAGGAGATCCTTGATGCAAAGGGTGAGTCAAACGGTGTTACTGATATGGACAGCATCAGAGCACAGGCAATGGCTCTCGGAATGCAGGATCCTAATGCTAATCAGATCGTAAATATACCTATGCCGGGTTCTGACAGACTTGTATCCGTTGCTGCCGGAGACTCAGACAGAGTTGATGTTAATGAAGTTGAGGCAGCTATGAAGAAACTCGTGGAGTATTACCACGACAAAGGATCAGAGAATAATTGACGGGCAGGTCAGAAGGTATGGAAAATACAAGCAGATATAACGAAAGGTCTTCCAAGGTTTTGCTTTGCATTGCTTGGGGACTTTTGACAATATTCGGGTTCTATCTCATCTTTAATCTTTATATAGTCTCGGTAAAGGAGCATGATGTCCATGCCAAGGCTGCGGGTGAGACTCAGTGGAAGTTTCTTACGTACTCTGCTGAAAGAGGATTGATCTATGATGCGAACGGTTACCAACTCGCATCCAATACTTATGACTACACGATGGTTTGTACTCCTAAGAACGTTGTAAGTGATCCTGATGATGCAAGTAAGAAAGTATCCCGTGATGAGATCATCGATTACTTTGTTTCCATACTCGAGATCGACAGACAAAAACTCGAAGAGTCCATCCCTGTAGATCCTACTGATACCAGTGATCCTCTTGTAAAACTTGGCGGTAAGGACGTATGCCGTAATATACCTGCCGAGAAAAAAGAGATCCTTGTTAAGTATATCAAGGAACATGACATCGGAGGTATCACTTTCGTTGCTGTTCCTCAGAGATATTATAACTACGGTAACTTTGCTTCCCAGATCCTCGGTTATGCAAAAAATAACGGTGACGGACTTAACGGAATCATCGGTCTTGAAGCATATTATAACGACCTTCTTTCAGGTTATGACGGCTACAGATATGCTGAGGTAGATGCGAGGACCGAAGGTGTTCTTCCTTATGCTGCACCTGTAGTTGCAGACCCTGTAGACGGTAAGAGCCTTATCCTTAACATTGACGTTAATATCCAGCAGATCGCTGAGGAAGCATGCCGTGATGCATACGATAAATATGCTCCTAGAGAGGGATGCTGCTGTATCGTTATGAATCCTAATACGGGTGCTGTTCTTGCTATGGCATCGATGCCTGACTACGACCTTAACGATCCGTACGGCATGCCATACGGAATGCAGGAATACGACTGGAACACGATGACAGAAGACGAGAAGGTCGAGTATCTTATCGGTGATGTATGGCGTAACAGATGTATCTCTGATACGTACGAGCCTGGTTCAACATTTAAGTCACTTACGACAGCCATCGCTTTTGAAGAGAATCTCTACAAAGAAGACGATATGTTCAGTGATGCTCCTATCCAGGTAACTGATATCGATACGATCTCCTGCTGGATGCAGAAATCATACGGATATAACCATGGTACTGAGACACTCGCTGAAGGTTTCCAGCAGTCATGTAACCCGGTATTCGTTCAGATGGCGTATACCATCGGTCTTAACAAGTACTATGATTACGTTCATACGTTCGGTTTTTACGAGCCTACAGGTATCGATCTTCCTGCTGAGGGAGTAGGTATCTTCCACACCGATCCGAGCCTTGTTGATATGGCATGTCTGTCCTTCGGTGAGTCTGCAACGGTTACACCTATCCAGCTCATTAACGCATACTGCGCTATCATTAACGGCGGTGATCTGATGGTTCCTCATATCGTTAAATACGTAACTGATTCAGAGGGCAACATCGTTGATGAGATCGAGCCTGAAGTTATTAGAACGATATTCTCTGATGAGACATGTGCGAGAGTTCGTACACTTATGGAACAGGTTGTTAAAGACGGTACCGGTACAGCAGGTCAGGTTCCGGGCTACTCAGTTGCCGGTAAGACATCTACATCAACTATCGATGTCGGTGAAGAAAAAGGTATGCACGTTTTGTCATTCTCCTGTTACGCTCCGTCTTATGATCCGCAGATCGCAGTTCTCTTCGTTTTGAATAAGCCTGAAGACAAATCAGTTGGTTCATCTGTTGCAGCTTCCTACGCAGCCCAGGTTGTTCAGGGAACACTTTCTTACATGGGTGTAGAGAGAATTTTCGATGAGAAAGAATATGACAAGATGCTCATTAAGTATTATGTTCAGCCTGTAGTAGGAATGCCTGTATCCCAGGCAAGTTCCACCATCGGTCCTAACGGAATCAAGACCATCAATGCTACTCCTGATATGACTCCTGATACTATCGTAGGATTTACATATCCGGGCACTGAGGCAACATTGTACAGCACGGGTATCGTTATCCTTTATCCTGAGAATGCGACTGAAGAAGATATGCTTCATACGACAGTGCCGCAACTTAACGGTAAAAATGCCGTAGAATGTATGCAGACGTTGAAGGACATGAACCTCAACTGTAATATCGAGGGCGATGTAAAGGGCATCTGTGTAGCCCAGTCCAAAGATGTGGGAACCCAACTTCTGGCAGGTGAGATAATCACTGTTACTCTCCAGGATCCTTCTGAGCCGACACCTGCGCCGACAGAGGAAGAGGGAGAATCGGAAGACACTGCTCAAAATGAGGGTTAAGTTTTTTTGAAATTTGGGGATAATGGAGAAACGAATTATCCCATACTTATATTATAATAAATGTATTTGTGTGATATGGGGGACGTGTATTAATGGCAATGCTGTTGTCTACGTTGCTTAACGGTGTTGAATATAGACTGATAAAAGGTTCTTTATCCTCTCGTGTCGTTTCTATCGAAAACGACTCCCGCAAGGTCGGTGCAGGAAGCCTTTTTGTAGCAATAATCGGAGCTAAGAGCGACGGTCATGATTTTATCTACAGAGCATGCGAGACTGGTGCTTCCTGTATAGTTGTTGACCGCAGAAGAAACGGTTATTCCGATGAGGAGATAATCGAGAATTCCAAAGATTACAATGCGACCATCATCGAGATGGAGGATACCAGAATTGCAATAGCCAGGCTTTGCGCTCAGTTCTACGGACATCCTGAAGACCGTCTTAACCTTCTCGGTATTACCGGAACAAAGGGTAAGACCACGACTGCTTTCATGGTCTATGAGATCTTGAAGCATGATGAGGAAAAGGCAGGTCTTATCGGAACAGTCTGCAACATCATCAACGGCGAGAAGCAGGCAACATGCAGAACAACTCCTGAATCACTTGATATCTACAGGATCCTTAACGAGATGGCAGTTAAGAAAACTGACAGCTGCGTTATGGAAGTTTCCTCCCACGGACTTAAGTTCAACAGAGTTTTCGGACTTCGTTTTGACGTGGGATGTTTTACAAACTTTTTCGAAGATCATATCGGTCCTGAAGATCATCCTGATCTCGAAGATTATTTCCAGAGCAAACTCAAACTTTTCGACAACTCCAGGATCGCTGTCGTAAACAGCGACTGCAATGAGGCGGGAAGAATTTTCGATTATGCATCAAAGAGATGCACTACATATACCTACGGACTTACGGATAAGAGTGACTGCTATGCAACAGGCATCGAGATCACCATGAGAAACGGAGTCGTAGGAACCAAATTCGAACTTCAGAGCCCTTGGTATGAGGGTGAAGTCTTTGTATCTATCCCTGGTGAATTCAACGTCTACAACGCACTTTGCGCTATCTGCGTCGCAGGTGTTCTGAAGATCGATTTTGAGGTCGTTAAGAGCGCACTTGCGGAAGTAAAAGTTCCTGGAAGAATGCAGCCTGTTAAGAACAAAATGGGCATCTCGATATTGGTCGATTATGCTCACAATGCTGCAAGTCTTGAAAGCGTTCTTAAGTCCGTAAGACCATACTGCAAGGGAAAGATCATATCGCTGTTCGGATGCGGAGGAAACAGAAGTAAAGTCAGACGTTTTGAGATGGGTGAAGTATCCGGTAACTATGCAGACTACACCATCATCACTTCCGACAATCCGAGAAACGAAGAACCAATGGATATCATCAACGATATAGTTGTGGGAATGAAGAAAACAGAAGGCGAGTTCGAGATTGAGCCTGACAGAAGGACCGCGATCGCCAAGGCGCTTAAGATGGCACAGAAAGGCGATTTTGTGATCATTGCGGGCAAAGGCCACGAAGACTATCAGGAATTCGAAGACGGCCGCAGAGAATATTTTGAGGATGCGGTAGTTGCTTCGGAAGCTGTTGCCGTAATGGAGGAGAACTTGTGAATCAGATGTTTTCGCTTGAGGAGATAATCTCCGCAGTAAACGGAAAACTTATTATAGGATCCGATTGTAAGATGAATGAACCTGTATATGTTTCAGGTGTTTCAAAGGATACAAGAACAATTGAACCGGGACAGATGTATGTGGCTTTGGTAGGAGAGAATTTCGACGGTCATTCATTCTGTAATATGGCTCTCGAGAAGGGTGCATCACTTCTTCTCGTTAGTGACATAAGTTACCTCCCGACAAAGTGCCTTGCAGTTCTCGTAGATGATACCAGAGTTGCTCTGGGACTTCTCGCCAGACACTACAGATTTAAGATCGGTGCTAAGGTTATCGCAGTAACCGGTTCCGTCGGTAAGACATCCACCAGAGAGATGATCGCTGCAGGTCTTGATAAGTCCTTTAAGGTTTATTCCACAAAGGCAAATCTCAATAATGATATCGGTCTTCCTATGACCATCTTATCAGCACCTATCGACACTGAAGTTCTCGTTCTCGAGATGGGTATGAGACTTAGAGGTGAGATCTCTTATCTTACTTCCATCGCTTGTCCTGACATAGCAGTTATCACTAATGTAGGCTTTTCTCATATCGAGCGCCTCGGATCACAAAAAGAGATCTTGCTTGCTAAGTTCGAGATTACAGAAGGACTTGTAGCCGGAGGAGTTCTCGCGTTGAACGGTGATGATAAGTTCCTTTCTGATTATGCTCTCGAGAATATTACGATCGCTAATCTTGTTGCTTCTTCGAATATCACGAAAGATGTTTCACCGAATAACTACGGTATCTGCGTAAAGGCAGAAAATATCGCGATAAGTCCTTCGATGACCAGCTTTGACATCGACATCAAGACAACTAAGACTACACATATCATCAAGGATGTTGTCGTTAACGCACCTGGTGTTCATCACGTCAGAAATGCAACGTTCGCGTTTATCTGTGCAGCTGCTTTGAACGCTGATTTTGAGAAGGTGAAGGAAGGTATCGCTTCCTATGAGCCGATGGCAGGAAGAGGAGCAGTTCTTGAAGGCGATAAGATCACCGTTATCGATGATGCTTATAACGCAGCTCCTGAATCCATGGAACTTTCTTTTTCGAACCTTGATATCATCGGTAAGGGAAGAAAGATCGCTGTATTGGGCGGCATGCTCGAGCTCGGTGACTATGCTCCTATGCTTCATGAGAAAGTCGGTAAGAGCGCAGGTTCCTATAACTTTGATAAGATCTTCCTCATGGGAGATAACAAAGATGACTTCATTAACGGACTTTTGAGCGAAGATAAAGATTCCTGCTATGAAGTTTTCGATAATATTTCCGATTTGGAGAAAAGTTTGAGAGAATATATAACTGATGGGGATACGATCCTCTTCAAAGCGTCCAATGCGTTCGGCTTCCAGAAGCTCGCGAGGACAATAAGTGAGGAATTGAACTAAGTGGTAAGTAACAGGCCTGACAATGGTAAAAAACCTCAGGGTATGAATGTCGGAAAGAAACCTTCCGACAAGCGTCGCCGCGCACCTGATAAGAAGGCACGTCCAAGTGGCGCTCCGAAGCAGGCCAAGCCTACAAAACCGATCGATAATAATCCTTCTCCGGAGGTATCGAAAACATCCGAAGTCGATGAATATCTTAAGGAAAGAATTCCTGCAAAAAAAGAAAAACACGATAAGCCGGTAACTGAAAAAATCCAGGAAAATCTCATCAACGATGCTCTCATCTATGATGACGAGAAACCTGTGTTTAAGCTTCGTGATCCGTCCTGGCAATCGAACATTCCGCTCGTATTATTCCTTTTCGCGATCGTAGTTTACGGACTTATAGTTTTGTATTCCGTATCTGCACCTGCAGGTTACATCAACTCAAAACTTACAAGTTCCGCGTTCTTTGTATTTTCACAGCTTAAGTTTACGTTGGTCGGACTTGCACTTTGTATAGTGGTTAACTTCATCCCGATCGACTTTTTTAAGAACAGACTTATCATGGTCGCAGCCTACGCGGCGAGTGCGGGACTTATCATCGTAACCGCATTGTTCGGTGCGGAGAAGCAGGGTGCCCGTAGATGGCTTACTGTAGGAGGTACGGACTTCCAGACATCAGAGGTCTTCAAGATCTGTTTGGTCATCGTTCTTGCTATCTACAGAGTCATGATCTTAAATCTTCAGAAGAAGGGAAAACTCAAAGCATCTGATCCGAAGAACCAGTATCTCAAAGATGCATTCTTCGAATTCATCCTTCCTGTAGGAATGATCGTTTTTGTAGACGCGATCATCCTCGTTCAGCCACACCTTTCGTGCTTCCTTATCATCGGTGTTGTAACTTTCGTTTGCTTCCTCGTATCAGGTATCAGACTTCGTTCGTGGATCATCGGAATGGGTTTTTATATCCTCGTTTTACTTGCAGTCGTTGCGGTAGTTTTCGCAGTTCCTAGCTTGAGGACAAAGGCACAGGATAAGATCGAGAAAAACTTCGCTCACGTTTTCAAGCGAGTAGATATCTATACTCAGGACGAAGATCAGGAAATGACCGATCAGGAAAAGGACGAATCCTTGCAGGTTGACCGTGCTAAAGACGCCATTGGTTCAGGCGGATGGATGGGTACGGGCCTTGGCAATTCCAGATATAAATACTCATACGTTTCCGAGGCTCATAACGACTACATCTTCTCCATCTATGTAGAGGAGACCGGTATGGTCGGCGGAACGCTTTTGATACTGACATTCCTTCTGTTCCTGTTCATGGGATTCAGAGTTGCATATAGAGCAAAAGACGTATTTTGCAGAATAATAGCTATAGGGTACACTTTCCTTATAGCTCTTGAGGCGATGTGGAATATCGGCGTTGAACTTACCGTCCTTCCTGCAACGGGTATCACACTTCCGTTCTTCAGTTACGGCGGTACCGCGCAGATACTTCTCCTTTCAGGTTACGCGATGATCCTTTGCGTAGCAAGAAGCGGAGTTACGCCCAAGACTAAAAACGGAGGCAATTGATGGCACTTAGATTTATAGCTGTAGGCGGCGGTACTTCAGGACATATCAATCCTGCGATAACGATCGCCGATGCTCTTAAGAAATACTACGGTGACAAGGGTGAAGATTGTGAGATCATCTTTGTCGGCAGAAGTGAAGGTCTTGAAGGAGAACTTGTTCCCAAGGCCGGATATGAGTTTAAGAATATCACTGCAAAGCCTTTCCCTATGCGCCCGAGCATGAAGATGGTGAAGGCTTTTAAGGCGTTTAAGGAAGGCAGAAAGCAGTGCGATAAGATAATCGAGGAGTTTAGGCCGCATGCCGTTTTCGGAACAGGCGGATATGTATGTGCTCCTCTTATCTTTGCAGCAGAGAAGAGAAACATCCCTGTTATCCTTCACGAAGCTAACGCTTTTCCGGGAAGAGCAAACAAGATGCTCGGTAAGAAAGCTGATCTTGTTTTGACGGGTTTTCCTAATCAGGAGTCGATCTTTTCAAAGGCCGGAAAAGTAGTCTTTACCGGTAACCCGATAAGAAGCATCATAAAGACAGTAGACCGTAATGAATCCAGAAAAGCATTGGGTCTTTCTGATGATGATTTCCTTGTATTTGCCATGGGCGGCAGCCTCGGCTCGAAAACATTAAACGAATTCATGGTCGATGCAGCTTCAGATGAGGAATTCAAGAACGCGAAGTTCGTCCTCGGAAGCGGTAAGCAGCAAAGCGGTGTTCTCGATAATGTAACCATCCCTGAAAATCTCACGGTCAAAACATATATCGATAATCCGCAGACATACTTAAGTGCAGCAGATGTTTCCATAACAAGAGCAGGTGCGGTAACCTGTGCCGAAGTAGCAGCTATAGGTTCCTGTTCGGTCCTTGTTCCGTATCCGTTTGCAGCACATGATCATCAGACTTATAACGCACAGGCATTTGTTGATGTAGACGGTGCGATACTGGTTCCTGATGCTGAAGTAAAAGATAAGCTCAAGGGTGTTTTGAAAGATCTTTATTCTGATCCTCAAAAACGCGAAAACATGAGAGTAAACGCTAAAAAACTTGCAGTCCTTGACTGTGATGAAAGAATAGCAAAAGCAATTGCAGAATTGTTGGAAAGCAAAAAGAAATGATCGATGACGACGAACTGAAAAAACTGTTTGATGATGACGACGACGATCAAGGGGAGAATTCATCTTCCTCAGAGATTTCTGCGCCTGAAAACAGTGAAAGTTCCGTCGAGAAAAAAGATAAAAAAGAATCCAAGCCTAAGGCTGAAAAGCCTGTAAAAAAAGAAGAGAAACCAAAGGATAAACAGCCTGAAAAGAAGACCGAAAAGAAGGTCGAAAAAAAGGCTGAGAATAAGGTAGGAAAAAAGTCAGAAAAACCTGTTGTAAAACACGAGGAAAAGAAGGCTGAGATGCCTAAGGAATTTCGGCCTGAAAAGCCTAAGGCTAAATCTAAGAATACTGTTCCGTTCTCTGTAAAGGCGAAGAGATTTTTCGAGGATGCAAAAAACAAGATCCAGAAGGCAATAAAGGAGCGTAAGGAGAATGCTTCTGATGTGCCTTTGAAAGAACGCGAGTATCTTCCGAAGTTCCCTATAAACTTTAAGGGAACGCTTCTTATCCTTTTGGCTGTTGCGATAATCGAACTTGCACTCGGCATTTTGTTCCTCCCGTTCTTCAGGGTAAGGACTGTTGTTGTCGAGGGTAATATCGTGCTCTCTGAAGAAAGACTTTTAAGCGATGCAGGGATCAAATACGGTTCGCATCTGTTTTCCGGTATCGGCGGAAATCCTCTGGATATCATAAGGATGGATTACGGAAAGACTGAAAAAAGGATGATGGCTGAAGATCCGTATATCAAGGACATAAGGATCACGGTTAAGTTTCCTTCGACTATCAAGATCACCGTAAAAGAGAGAAACAAAGTCGCATACATAAAGATGCCTGACGGATATGCTGCTATCGATGATGAAGGAACCATCATCGAACTTGCTACGCTTGATAAGGATGATCTCAGCCATGCAGTTATCTGCGGACTTGATGTATCAGGTGCCGTATTAGGCGAGAAGATCGATATAAAGGACGATTCCGACTACAACAAAGCTCTCGTTATCCTCGGAGCTATCATCAGTGCAGACCAAAGCGGTGTGCAGGGTGAATACATGCTTTTCGAGAACGTAAGAGAGATAAGGATAATCCCGGGAGGAAACACATTCCTTACCGTTATACTTCCATCCGGTTCTGAACTTCAGGTCAAGCTCAAGGACATGGATACTATTATCGAAAATATGTCATGGCTCAGATATGCAGTCATCTCCGACGCCTTTGAAGGATTCCCTGACGGAGCCCTTGATATGACGGGCGAGAGGATAATTTACCGCAAATACGAGTAACGTAAGACAATTGGAAAATTTCTTTAACATTCTTGAAATATAACTCAGATTTTGTATTGAAGGTGTACTACATTTAGGGTACAATTCAAATTGTTATACTATATGTTGATATATAAATAAGAATATTAACACTGTTAAATATTTTACTGGAGGACAAAGATATGTCAGAGAACAAGCGTGGATTTGTGCTGGACGACGAGGCATTTGCTACTATCAAAGTAATCGGAGTCGGCGGTGGCGGCTGTAACGCTGTAGATCGTATGGTAGAAAGCGGAGTTCAGGGAATTGAATTCATTTCTATCAACACTGACAATCAGGCGCTTGCAAGATCCAAAGCTCAGGTAAGGATCCAGATCGGCGAGAAAGTTACCAGAGGACTTGGTTGCGGTGCAGATCCTAGCGTAGGTGAGAAGGCCGCTGAAGAATCCAAGGATGAGATCGCAGAAGCTATTAAGAATACAGACATGCTCTTTATTACATCAGGCATGGGTGGCGGTACCGGTACAGGTGCTGCTCCGGTTGTAGCTCAGATCGCTCAGGAACTCGGAATCCTCACAGTTGCTGTTGTTACAAGACCATTCTCATTTGAGGGACCAAGAAGAGCTGCTAACGCAGAGCGCGGAATCAGAGAGCTCGAGAAGTATGTAGATTCCCTCATCATCGTTGGTAACGATAAGCTCCTCGAAGTAGTAGATGAAGATACATCCATTGAGGATGCATTCAATATGGCAGATCAGGTATTGAAGTTTGGTGTCGCTGGTATCTCCGACCTCGTTGCTATCCCTGGTCTCATCAACCTCGACCTTGCAGACGTACGCCGTATCATGACAAAGGCTGGTATCTGCCACATGGGTATCGGTCGTGCTTCAGGCGAAGGCCGTGCAGCAAGTGCTGTTAAGCAGGCTATCAATTCACCACTCCTTGATACAACTATCGAAGGCGCAGGCGGAGTTATCGTTAACTTCACTGGTGGACGTAATATGAAACTCCAGGAGATCGATCAGGCAGCAAGCGTTGTTCGTGAAGCTGTTTCCGATGATGCAGATATCATCGTTGGTGCTGTTATCGATGCTTCTCTTGATGACGAGATCATGATCACAGTCATCGCTTCCGGATTTGAGAATACTGTTAATGCATCTGCAGGACACAGAGCAAGCACATCCGTTTTGTCAAGAAATAATCCTACTCTTGTTACAGAGCAGGCAGCACATAAGCAGGCTACAAGACCTAATGCTACAAGAACAAGCTATCAGCCTGAGCCACAGCCTCAGCAGCCAATAGCTCCGGCTCCAAAGGCATCAGCTCCTGGCTTCCTTTTCGGTGATGATTCCGTTAACAGAAAGGCAGCAGCAGAAGCTCCTAAGGCAGCTCCTGTAAGTGAAGTTGATACAGGTGCACAGCATGTTCGCCCACAGCCAGCAGCAGTAGAGCCTGTTCCACAGCAGCCGGCTCCACAGCCACAGCAGGTTCCACCTTACGGCGCTAACGTAAGACCACAGCCGGCTTCGTCACAGCAGGGTGGAAGACCTCAGCCGAATATCGCTCCACAGGCTCCTTCTGGTGATGCTCAGGCTGCACCAAAGACAGCTAAGCCTTGGTTTATGTTCGGTAAGGATAACAACCAATAAGGAAGGTAATCGTCTATGAGATGCCCACGTTGTGGCGAGATTGAGGATAAGGTTGTTGACACCAGAACGGTCGATTCAAACACAGTCATCAGAAGAAGACGTGAATGTTTAAGTTGCGGGCATCGTTTTACCACAGTTGAAAGACTTGAAGGAATTCAGCTCATGGTGGTAAAGAAGGATGGTACCAGACAGCCTTTTTCGAGGGAAAAGATAATGAACGGACTCGTTGCAGCCTGTTCGAAAAGACCGGTATCGAACGAGGATCTTATTGAACTCGTTAATGAGGTTGAGCAGAAACTTCAAAGTAAACACAACCTCGAGATACCTACAGAAGCTATCGGTGAGATGATCATGGATGCTCTGAAGAAACTTGATAAGGTTGCCTATGTAAGATTTGCTTCAGTTTACAGGGATTTCACCAGTGTTGATTCGTTCGCACAGGAGATCTCCAAGATAAACGATAAGGAACAGTAGATATAGGGAGAGGTAGTATTATGAAAAAGGTATTGTTGGTTGATGACGATTCTTCGATCATCGAGATGAACAAACTCTACTTTGAAAAAGAAGGCTATGCAGTTTCGGTCTGTATGCAGGGCGACAAAGTATTGAGTACATTTAACGCTTCGTCACCAGACCTGATCATCCTTGATCTGATGCTTCCGGGTATGGATGGAACTGACGTATGCAGAGAGATCCGTAAGGTATCTGATGTTCCGATCATCATGCTTACTGCTAAGACAGATACATTCGATAAGGTAATCGGACTTGAGCTCGGTGCAGATGACTATGTATCAAAGCCATTCGAACCTAAGGAGCTCCTTGCAAGAGCAAAGGCAGTTTTGAGAAGATACGGTAAGTCAGAGCAGGGTGCTGCAGCAGAATCTTCCGATGCAGGTTCCGAATCAGCTGAAGTTGTTACTTATCAGGGATTCATGGTAGATAAGGCTCGTTATATCGTTATGATCGACGGCAAAGAGATCTATCTGCCGCCTAAGGAATTGGAACTTCTTTTCTTCCTGGCATCTAATCCTAACAGAGTATTTACGAGAGAGCAGCTTCTCGAGAACGTATGGGGTTATGATTTCTACGGAGAGTCAAGAACTGTAGACGTTCATGTTAAGAGAATCAGAGAGAAGATCGAAAGTCCTGATCGTGTTGACAGTTGGTGTATCAAGACTGTATGGAGCGTAGGCTACAAGTTCGAGACTAAGAACTGATAGTTCATAACTATGGCAAGTAAAGAAAAAAGAAGAAACACAGTCAGTTTCTCGACGATAATATCATTGCTACTTATCATCAGCACAGTAATAGTTTTTACTGTGCTTCTTTTTCTGTCTTACGAAAGTATGCTTGCCAAGCAGATGAATAATGCAAAAGTTACTGTTGATTCGACAAGCTTTACTCTTTGTGAAGCAATCAATACTGCTTTGCTTCAATCAAATGATCCGTCTGTTGTAAATGATAAGGACGTACAAAATATCGAAAAGATATGCCATCTCGTAAGTCAGAATTTTAACGGAAGCATCTACCTTGTTTCCGAGGATATGACGATCGTACTAAGTGAAAATCCTGACAGCGATCTTGAATTAATATTGCAGGATATAATAGCCAATCATGGTGAAGTACAGGTAACAAGATTAACTGAAGGAAAAACATACATCACTGCCGGCTATAAAGTAGAACAGCTCAATATCTGGTGCATCAGCAGCAGCTACGTAGACAGAGGATTGGTCTTTACGGAATTCAGATCAGTTATCCTCATTCCTGCAGGAATCGCCGTTCTTTTTGCTATCGTATTATTTGTTCTTGCTATCCAGCTTACTTTCGCACCTGTTCGTGAGATGTCCAAGACGATCAAGAAAGTATCAGAAGGAGATTATTCGGTACGTGTGGACAAGAGATACACGGATGCATCTGATCTTAGGAGCGTAACATCCGCAGGTGATATCGTTACTATGGCGGCAACTCTTAATGAGATGATAGATAAGCTCGAAAATGCCGAGAGCGACAGGCAGATCTTTATCTCGAGTATCGCTCATGATATAAGAACTCCGCTTACTTCTATTAACGGATTTGTTACGGCAATAATGGACGGTACTATCCCTCCTGAAAACGTTGATAAATACTTAGGTCTCATCAAGCAGGAGATCAACAGGATCAGGGAACTTGTTGTATCAATGACGGAAGCTTCTTCATTAAGTCACGTTGATCCTGATGTAATGGAGAATTTCCCTCTTAATGAAGTTATCACCGATGTTGTTGATAATCTTGAACCGCAACTCGGTGAGAAGAATATAACATGCGAAGTCAGGCTTTCAGATGACCCTGATGCAAATATGTGCCGCGGTGAAGCACAGCAGCTTTGCAGAGTTATCGTTAACATCATAACCAATGCGATCAAGTTTACTCCTAATAACGGAAAGATCATCGTTTCAACTTCGCCAAATAAAGCGGAAAAGAAAGTTGAGATAAGTGTTGAAGATTCAGGTATCGGTATTCCTGCAGAAAAGCGTAACAGGATCTTCGAGAGTTTCTATAAAGTCGATTCCTCAAGAACAAGAGAAGGATTCGGCTTGGGTCTTTATATCTGTAAACAGATCCTCGCAGGACACGGACAGACTATCTATGTTGATGAAGGTAAGGAACTTGGCGGAGCTAAGTTTATCTTCGCATTCCCAATGGCTCCTGATGATAAATGGGATATTATATGATGCGCAGAAACGACCTTGCCGTCAGGGCATATGATGAACTTAATAAACTCTATCCGGATGCGTCATGTTCACTCGATCTTGATGATCCGTATTTCTTTCTCGTAAGAGCGATCCTTTCAGCACAGTGTACTGACGTAAGAGTCAATAAGACAGTGATCGATCTTAAGAAAGTTGCTGATTCTTCTGATGCAATCTTAGATCTCGGTGAAGAGAGATTATCAGAGGTAATAAAGCCATGCGGTCTTTACAAAGCCAAGGCTAAAAACATAATCAAGACAACAGCGATCTATAACGAGAAATGGAATAAGATTATTCCTCAGGATATAGATGAACTCGTATCGTGTCCCGGCATTGGAAGAAAGATCGGTAACCTTCTATTAGGAGAGCTTTACGGTATTCCGGCATTGGTCGTTGATACACATTTTAAGCGTGTCGCAAAAAGGCTCGGACTTACCAAAAGTGATGATCCTGCAACTGTTGAAAAAGATGTTTGTAAAGTGTCTGATCCTTCCACTTGGATAAGGATGGGTCATCTGTTCGTCGCGTTCGGAAGAGACATCTGTGATGCGCGTTCTCCGAAGTGTGAGATATGTCCGTTAGCTGATGTCTGTAAGGGTAAGAAAAAATGACTAATGATCCTTTGTCTAATCCGATATCAAAGGTCTATGGAATAGGTGAGGCCGCTGAGAAAAAGCTCAACAAGATAGGAGTATTTTCTGTCTTTGATCTTTTGAATTTCTTTCCTCGAAAATACGAGGATTGGTCTGACTTAAAACCTTTATACGGTCTTAATGAAGGTGAGCTCATTACATTTAAAGCAACCGTTAAAAATGTATCTCCGATAAGCCGTTATGACAAACTTCAAAAATGTGTTGTAGTGGTAAGTGATGACTATGGAACGATATCGCTTACTTTTTTCCACGGAAGATTTGTTGCTACTGAAATGAAGATAGGAGACGAGTATTACTTTAGAGGCGTTGTCACTGTCTTCAGAGGCGGATTTATGCTCATAAATCCTCAGAGGATAAGAGCAGATAAGATGGGCGAAGGTCAGATACGTCCGGTCTACAGACAGACTTCAGGAATCTCCAGTAAACAGATCGAAGCATGGATCGGTTTTGCACTTCGCGATTATGAGAAACACTTCGATAATGTTCTTCCTGCTAAGCTCATAAAAGACAAGTCATTATGTTCTTCGAAAGAAGCATACAGATTTGTTCATAAGCCTGTTACCATGTCTCAGGTATCCATCGGAAGAACAAGACTTGCTTATGAAGAATTGGCAGTCTATGAATATGGAATGCACAAGTCTTTCTCGGGAAAAGAAGATTCAGGAAAAGCATTCAAGATCGTTAAGAATGATAAGGCTCAAAAGACGGTAAAAGGTATCGTTGATTCCTTGCCTTTTAAGCTTACAGATGATCAGAAAAAAGCACTTAATGATATCTTCACGGATATAGCAAAAGATACACCGATGAACAGACTCATCCAAGGTGATGTAGGTTCAGGTAAGACAGCTGTTGCTGCAGTATCCATGGCGGCTGTTGCAGCAACCGGAAGACAGGCTGCTCTTCTTGCTCCG
This sequence comes from uncultured Clostridia bacterium, assembly GCA_947303255.1. Classification (GTDB taxonomy): domain Bacteria; phylum Bacillota; class Clostridia; order Saccharofermentanales; family Saccharofermentanaceae; genus Saccharofermentans. The sequence goes on from CAMYXL010000010.1 coordinate 41,447, forward strand.
ACAGGTGTTCTTGCAAAGCAGCATTACGATACCGTTATGGGCATGTTTAAAGATACCGACATTAAGATCGTTTATCTTCACGGCGGTATGAAAGCAGCCGAGAAAAAGAAGGCTTTGGAACTTGTTTCTTCCGGAGAAGCAAAGATAATAATCGGAACACATGCTCTTATTCAAAAAGATGTTAAGTTCCGTAATCTTGCTTTGTTTGTAACTGACGAACAGCAAAGGTTCGGAGTTGAACAAAGAAACGAGAAACTCGGGTTATCATTTATTAACAGTGACATAGATTCAGTACATAGTCTTGTCATGAGTGCGACACCTATTCCGAGAACGCTCGCGATGGTCATCTACGGTGATATGGATATAAGTATCATCAAGCAAAAACCTGCAGGAAGAAAAGAGATAAAGACTGCATGCTTTGCTGATAAGAACGGAATATATAAGCACATCGCCAAGCTTGCCCAGAAAGGCGAGCAGGCTTATATCGTGGCACCCAGGATCGATGATAATGATGACGAAGGTGAGATCGAGAGATACGAGAATATCTTCGAGATCGGTGAAGAGAAGATAGAGACTTCAAGTGTAAAGGGACTTCATACGGAAGTTCAAAGTTCTCCTATACTAAAGGGCCTCACATCTGATATTCTCATTGGTTCCATGACTGATGCTCAGAAGACGAAAGTCATGGAGAAATTCAGTAATAAGGAAACTGATATCCTTATCTCGACAACTGTTGTTGAGGTAGGTGTAAATAACCCTAATGCGACTACTATGGTCATCATGGATGCGGACAGATTCGGACTATCGACTTTGCATCAGCTTAGAGGTCGAGTAGGAAGAGGAGATAAGCAGTCTTACTGCATCCTGCAGTCTTCTTCAAACAGTGAACTTGCAATGTCCAGACTTCAGATGATGTGCCAGAGTAACGACGGTTTTGAACTGGCAGAAAAAGATCTTGCGTTACGAGGTCCGGGTGACTTTTTCGGTACAAGACAGCATGGTCTTCCAAGTTTCAAGGTAGTAAACATTTTCGATGATACGGAAAAGTCTGTTGAGATAAGAGAAGTGATGCAGGAATTGATGGCTACGGATGACGATGAAGCCAAGCGTATCAGAAATGCAATTGAAAGACAGCTTTGGTTGCGTTATCCTAATCTGGAAATTTTCAGGGCATAAGGAGAATTGTAATGCCGAGAGTAGTTACAGGAAAATACAGAGGTGCTATACTGGCGGCGCCAAAAGGCGATGCCACAAGACCTACAACCGATAAGGTTAAGGAGGCCATCTTCTCGAGTATTCAGGGAAGGGTATCAGGCTGTAATTTTCTTGACTTGTTCTCAGGTACCGGACAGATGGGTATCGAGGCTCTTAGCAGGGGCGCGGAGAAGGTAGTTCTGGTTGATAAGGGAACACCAGCGATCTCTGTTATATCCAAGAACCTGGAAAAGATAAGGATCGGAAGAAACGATCCATCGGTAAAAGTCATGAAAAGAAGCGCTGTGGCGGCTTTGGAGGCTCTTAAGGATGAGAAGTTCGATATCGTGTATCTGGATCCTCCTTATAAGATCGCTTTTGATGAGGCGGTCAAGGTCGCAGATCTACTTACAAAGTACGATATGCTTACGGAAGACGGCCTTATGATCGTTGAGCATTCGGCCGAAGAGCCTTTCAACACAGATGTAATAAATATGAAATTCTCTCGTTCTTGTAGTTACGGGCTATGCGTGGTAACATTCTTTAGTAAGAATTGATTGCTGAGGAGATACATACTTGAGTATATTGTTATTCCCTGGAAGCTTTGATCCTTTTACTATGGGTCATTGCGACATCGCCAAGAGGGCCTCGAAGCTTTGTGACAAGCTCGTTGTTGCTGTTATGGATAACAGCGCAAAGCACCCTGCTTTTTCGACTGAAGACAGAGTAAATATGGCCAGAGAATCACTCAAGGAGTATAAGAATATAGAAGTCGTCTCATCCGGAGGACTTCTTGTGGATCTGTTCAAGGAACTCGGATGTTCAGCGGTTGTCAGAGGTATCCGTTCTGAGTCCGATTTCAGATACGAAGCCGAGATGGCTATGGCCAACAGGCTCTTGTATGCCGATTACGAAGTTCTGCTTCTGCCTTGCAGAGAGAATTTGTCGATGACAAGTTCGACAATCGTTAAGGAAGTTTGTTATTATGGAGGTGACATCTCTAAGATGGTACCTGCGCAAATAGTTGATTTTGTAACAAAAGAGCTTAAGAAAGGTAGGTCGTAAACTATGGAAGGTAACGATCCAAGACTTGCACAGCAGTCTCACGGTTCCAGTGAGAGATATGATGCGATCAGACACATTGATACTCTGATCGATATGCTCCGCGATGCGAACGGTGTTCCGTTTACAGATAAATGCTCCGTTGACAGACAGGAAATGATAGCTTCTTTGGAGGAGCTCAAGCATAGACTCCCAATGGCAGTCAGCCAGTCTAACGACATTGTTAAGAGAGCACAGGATATCATCGGTACTGCAAGAGAGAAGAGTAAGAAGGTTCTTAACGACGCAGACCGTATGTACGCTATGCGTGTTAACGAGCACGAGATCACAAAGGGTGCTCAGCAGAAAGCAGCAGAGATCATCGCTGAAGCTAACCAGCAGAGCGAGGAACTTCGTAAGAGCGCACACGTTTATGTTAAGCAGCTCCTTACAGATGTTAATAATGTTCTTTCCGAGAACATCAGCAAGGTTCAGACTAACCTCGCAGAGATCGAAGTAGCGATCAATAAGGATTGATATTAGATTAGTATAATAGCAACTGTCTCGTTTATTAAACGGGACAGTTTTTTTATGGCTTGGAAAACTTTTTCGTTTTTTTTTCGAAAAAAAGTGTGAAAAGGATATCTCTTGTTCGTCTTATATCGTTAAGGTTTTCGCAGAAGCATCCGGCGGTGTCGGCTGATATATATAACTCCAATTCCACAGAAAGGGTGTCTCACATCAGTGAGGCACCCTTTTTGCATCGTGATCTTTTTCGAAAACAAGTGCTATAATATGCATTAAAAATTCAAAAAGGGTGGTAAGAAAATGGCGATTAAAAAACTTCTGTTGTTTGATCTTGACGGTACACTTTTAACGAGCGAGAAGACGATCTCCCCAAGGACTAAGGAGCAAGTCGAAAAGTCCAGGAAAAAGGGTTATCTTATCGGCGTGTCAACATCACGAAGTGAACAGAATTGCCTGGAAATATTAGGTCAGCTTAAACCGGATATTCTTATCAGCAGCGGCGGCGCTCTGGTAAAGAAAAACGATGAGTACATAAGTAAAGCCGTATTCTCTGTTGAGCGCACTTCCGAACTTATAAGGACTGCCAGAGAAGTATGCGGAGAAGATGTTGAGATAACTATCGATACTTTGACCGATCACTACTGGAATTATAAGATCGATCCGACGAAAGTAGACAAGAGTTGGGGCGGCAGCATATGGACTGATTTCAGTTCATTTTCCGAAGAAGCACTTAAGATGTGTGTCGAGATCTTTGACGATAAAAAAGCGGATGAACTCGCGTGTAGACTTACCGATTGTGATGCCATTAGATTTTCTGACGGATACTGGTACAAATATACGAGAAAAGGCGTGACCAAAGAAGACGCCATTAAGATCATCTGCGACAGTCTGAATATTACTCTTAACGATATTATCTCTTTCGGTGATGACTTCGCTGATATCGGAATGCTCAAGATGACGGGTATCGGGGTTGCAATGGGTAATTCCATCGATGAAGTAAAAAAGATCGCTGACATAGTAATAGGTTCCAATGATGAAGACGGTATAGCGGATTATCTTACTACACTTGAGTGATATAATATACTCAAATGTTCTAAGGAGGTCTTCTTATGCTGATCGGTGTCAGAGTAAAGAACTTCGATATATTCGATGATGATAAATGCGGTCTTCTCATGGAAGACTATGTAAATGCCGGAGTTGGCAGTAAACCAAGCGGCACACCTCTTCTTAATCTCAATGCTTTTATCGGTCGTAACAGGACAGGTAAGACTAGTTATATCGATGCACTTAAGTTCTTTAAGGCGATGGTCTTAAAAGATGTTGCATCAGCTTCCACGAGCGACGACCGTCCGGGCTTTTCGAATATGGTCATAGATAAGGATAAGCCTGTTTATTTCCAGCTTTATTTCAATATCAAACCTGAGCCTGGTCTTAAGACATGCTTTGTTGAGTATGATGTTGAGATCGATACGAACGTTCACGGAAGCCCTTATATCGCTTCAGAAAAAGCGATGCTCTGCTGCAAGAGAGATCAGTTCACCGTAGTAGATCTTCTTGATCTTAAGAATGGCGAAGGCAAGATAATGACGAAGATGAGGGAAGGCGTTCCTGAGTATGATGAGACATCCATCGCTGATCCTCACACATGTGCCGTTAAGCTTTACGGAGGCATCAAATCCTTTACTCATATCCATGCACTTTACAGGGAGATCTCCAGATGGTTCTTCTGTAGTTTTTCAAGTGATTCCAGATCGGATTATTTCGATGCGGGAAATGCACCTGGAGGCCACAGACATCTTAACAGTACAGGTTCTAACGTTCATAACGTCCTTACTTACATGAGAACAGAGAACGAGAAGAGATATCACATGGTTGTTAACGAGATCAACGACAGGATCCCGTTGATGAAGCATAAGCCGAGGCTTCCTGCTTCTCTTGAAGACAGTCCTGACAAGCTGTTCCTTTATCTGCTCTTACTAAGAGACAGTGATCCGCATACGACTATCTTTATCGAGACACCTGATAAGGATCTTTATCATGACATGGTCGATGTTCTTGCTGAAGAACTTCGTGACTTCACCATATCCCATCCTTATAACCAGGTCATCTTTACCACACATAACCCTTACATCATCGAGACCATGGCTCCGAAGGAGATCTGGGTATTCAGAAGAAGCTTCAATCAGGATGTGGGCGACGTTGAGATCGTTTGCGCCGCATCTGATCCTGTGGTCGATGCGATGTTCAAGCAGGGAATAGGCATGGGTGCCATCTGGTACGGTGGTCATCTTGATGAAGAAGATATCTCGGAAGACGAGAATGAACAGGAATAAGGCTTAATGAGAATAGAGATACTTACAGAAGATAAATCAGGATCCGTAGTGATCGAGAAATTGGTCAGACAGATATGCCTTGCAGAAGGTATCGATGCCGACCTTTATGTCCGCCCTCACAGAGGCTGCGGCTCTCTTCCTATGGATTGGTCGGAAAAGCCTCATAAGTTCGCATCAGCTTTGCTCGAACTTCTTCCTGCCAAGTGCCGTGCTTATAACGCCGCTCTTAAAGGAACTGATGCGGTTCTCATCGTGGTAATGGATTCTGACGATCATGATCCGGAAGAACTTAAAAAACAGCTGGCTCTCGTGTGCAGAAAGTTCGCTCCTGACATTAAGTCCGTCATAGGTCTTTGCGTTGAGGAAGTCGAGTCCTGGATCCTCGGCGATCATCAGGCCATCGAGAAGGCTTATCCTTACTACGACAAAAAAGCTCTCGAAGAGTATAAGCAGGACAGCGTCTGCGGAACCTGGGAAGCTCTTTGCAAAGTCGTATGTCCTGACACCTATGAGCGCATAATCGACATCGGTTATCCTGCCATCGGCGAATACAAGGCCAGATGGAGTAAGGCAGTTTCCAGATACATGCTTCCTGAGAATAATGTCTCGCCGAGTTTCAAGAGTTTCAGAAAGACCTTCATCTACTCCGTCAAACTCGACAAGGAACCAGTCAAAAGACCTAAGGTCCACACGAGGACATTCTGATGGCACGACACATCTATGTCCACATTCCTTTTTGTGCTCGAAAATGTTCGTACTGCGACTTCTATTCAGTAGCCGCACCCGATAAGATAAACGCCTTTTTCGATGCTCTCCGAAAAGAGATCGAGAACACGAAAATAATAGAAGATGTTAATCCCGATTCAACAGATACGGTCTATTTCGGAGGCGGTACTCCGTCAGTTCCTGATGCGGGATTAATATGTGAAACGTTGTCTTTGATAAAGGAGCACTTTTCGATAAAACCTGATGCCGAGATCACCATTGAATGTAATCCTGCTTCAGTTACAAAAGAGAAGTTTGTTTCGTATAAAAACGCAGGTTTTAATCGCGTGTCCATCGGTATCCAGTCCCTTCACGACAAAACCCTCAAAACTCTCGGAAGACTTCACGACAGAAGCCGTGCAATAGAGACTATAAAAGAAGCAAAGGATGCAGGCTTTACGAATATCTCCTGCGACCTCATGATCGGAATTCCGGGTCAGACCAAAGAAGAGATATTGGAGGATGCAAAGACGCTTGTTGATATGGGTGTTTCACACGTAAGCATGTATTCTCTCATTATTGAAGAAGGAACACCTTTCTACGACCGATATAAAAACATAGAAGATTTTGTTGATCCTGATCTCGAACGAGACATGTATCACTCGCTACGCGACTATCTTAAGATCAGTGGCCTTGACCCTTATGAGATCTCCAACTGCGGAAAGACTTCCGTTCATAACATGAGCTACTGGAAGGGAATGGAGTACTACGCATTTGGTCCTGCTGCTTCAGGTTATCTTAACGGTATCAGATTTTCTCACGACAGAAGCGTTGACGAATATATCGCTGATCCTATGAAAGTAACGGAAGATGAGATCCTTTCTTTAGATGAGAAGGCGAGGGAGTACGTCATGCTCATGCTGAGGACTTCCGGCGGACCTGATAAGAAAGAATTCCATGACAGATTCGGGAAGGACATTTTCGAGGAATATAAAGAAGAGACAGATAAGCTTTTATCTCAGGGACTCATCACTTCAGATGATGACGGTTTCAGGCTCACAAAGAAGGGACTGGACTTTGCCAACCTTGCTTTTGAGGAGTTTATCTGATCATCTGATATGGATAATATGCTGATTCTTGAGCAGCGGTTTTGCCTGTTATACAGTGAAAATGCGAAAGATTTTTGTTTGACCTTGACGTATAACATGTTTGGTGATAAATCCTTATAGGGTTTGAACAAGATATATTATTTTTGATACAACTCCCAGTGAACTTCTTAGGAATCCTACGGTTTATTTTGAAAGGATGTACCAATGCATAAAGTTTTTAGATTCAAAGTTTTAATGGTTGCTTCTTTACTTGCTTTCAGTCTGTTGTCTGTTAGCGGTTGTGGCCTGGGTGGCAAAAAGATTGCCATTGATGAAAAGAATTTTCCTGATGAGGGACTTAGGAAAAGTTTGCTTGCATATGATAAGTATTGGGATAATGACGGTAAGCTGAACGAATCGGAAGTAGCATCGATTGACCATTTGATTCTTAGTGACGTTAAGGATTTCACCGGTTTGGAATGCTTCACTAATCTGAAGGCTATTGAGATCAGAAAGTGCACAATAGATGAATTGAAGTTCACTAATGTCCCGAACCTTAACAACCTGGTTATTTCAGAAGGCTGTTATGTAAGAAAACTGAACCTGAGCAAAAATCCGAAAATTGTAAAACTGATCTGTAAGAATATTTCTCTTGAGGAGTTGGTTCTTCCTTCAGACTCATCTTTGGGTTTTCTTATTTGTTCAAACAATAAATTAACCAATGTTGAACTTAGTAATTGTGATGAACTGTGTTATGTAGCGCTTGAGGGCAATGACCTCAGTTCATTGGATATCGGTGATTGTCCTAAGCTGTCGAAGATGGTGCAGTCTAATTCGAGTAGAAAGACTATGAATGCCGGTACGACCAAATATATTAACGGAATGGATCAGCTTTCGATCAATTCTGATGTCGTGCTCATAATGAACAAGAGCAACTGATATCTGTATATATGACATAGGGGTTCGGATCTTATATCGCCTTCTGACAGTTGTCTTATTTCTTTGACATTTCCTTTTGTTATATTATACTGAGTTATATATATATTTTCTGGGGGGGAAAAGTTATGTTTTGTAGTAATTGCGGTACGAATAATCCGGACGGTACAGGTTTTTGTTCCAACTGCGGAAGCGCTTTGGGTGCAGCAGCACCTCAGCAGCCTGTTCAGCAGTATGCTCAGCCTGTTCAGCAGCAGTATGTTCAGCCTGCTTACACACAGCCGATGAATTTCGGAAATCAGTCTGACGTGGATTTTCGTGACAACGATGAGATCAGAAGAGCTAGTTCCTGTGCGAGAAAGGCACTTGTACTTGGTATCTTCAGTATTCTTTTAAGCTGGACTGTTCTCTTTGGTATCCTTTTCGGAGCTATCGGCCTTAAGAAGGCAAGCTCTGCGAAAAAGCTTGGAAGCGGCGGAGGAAAGGCAACAGTAGGCAAAGTCTTCTCTATCATCGGCCTTGTCTTCTCTATCGGTATCATTGTTTATTACTTCATTATTGCTTTTGGAGTTATAGCTACAGGTACAGCACAGTACACCAAGGAAGCAAAGAGGATTCAGGAAGAAGCAAAGAAGAACATGATCGTTCAGTTCGTTGATCTTGATGAATTCTGATCAATATCAATAAAGGAACTTCAAACCGGCAGCAAAATACAATGCTGTCGGTTTTTTTATGCTCCCGGACAGTTTGACGTTATTTTTGACTTAACACCAAAAATACCTCAGTTATATTGACTATCAGGCAGGTCCCAACGCCTTCTTTATTTCTCGAAAATGCCCTCGTATCAGCACTTTTACTCATTTAGCACTCTAAAAGGGTGAGTGCCAAAATCTTCTTGACCTTTTTTGACCTTAGTGCTATATTGTTGATGTTGGCACTCGGGTGATTTGAGTGCTAACACAAAAACGAACTTACGAAAGGAGTTATGGATATGTCCCTGGATGACAGAAAGAAAGTTATTCTTCAGGCTATAGTAGATGACTATGTTACTACTTGCGAACCTGTCGGTTCCAAGGCTTTGATCGACAGACATAACTTCACATTAAGTTCGGCAACTTTGAGAAACGAGATGGCTGATCTTGAAAAGCTCGGTTATATCGAGAAGCCTCACACATCCGCAGGACGTATTCCTTCAGACAAGGGTTACAGAGAATATGTAGATTCTCTTATGCACATTGATACGATCTCAACCGCTGAGAAGAAGGATATCGAATCCAGGATCGCTACAGGCGTCGGAGAAGTAACGGATCTTCTCAAGAATGCTACCAACACACTTTCCGCTAAGACAGGTTATGTATCTTTGGCAATGACTCCTGTTTTGAAGAAGAGCTATCTTACACAGCTTAAGCTCTTGATGATCGAACCGGGTAAGGCATTGGTCGTCGTAGTTCTTTCCGCAGGCGTTGTTAAAGATAAGCTCGTAAGGATCCCTAACTTCCTTACTGACGTACAGGTCAATGAGATCTCGAGAGCAGTTGAAAAGCAGTTAAGCGGAATGCCTTTGGATGAGATAACTCTTATCACGGTAGCTTCTTCCGTAAAGAATACTTCGATCCCTGATTCATTCCTTAATCAGGTTTTGTACGAAGCATATACGGCTATCAAGCAGGCTGACAAGCTCGACGTTTATCTCGAAGGTAAGAACAGGATATTATCGATCCCTGAGTTTAACGATGTAGGAAGAGCAAAAGGACTTCTTGATACACTTTCCGATGACGGCATGGTAGCAGGCTACGTAAACGAACTCGGAACAGAAGAGATCACGGAAGGCGACGATTCCTACATGATCAGGATCGGTCAGGAGATAGCACTCGAAGGACTTGAGGATTGCAGCTTTATCACAACGACTTACAAGGTCGGAGACAAGATCTCAGGTAACATCGGAATCATCGGTCCAAAGAGAATGGAATACTCAAAGGTAATATCACAGATCAATTTCGTCAGAAAAACCCTTAATGATGAGATCAAAAAAATAAACGGATGACAGGAGAAGGGAAATGGCAAAAGACAAGAACGAAGAAAAGCCGATCGATGAGGTAGCTGAGGATGAGGAGATCATCTTCGGAGACGAGGCAGAAGAAGTAAATGAAGCCGAAGTCGAAGAAGAGCCGGAGATCGAAGACAAGGCAGCCGAACTCGAGAAGAAGTACATGATGCTTTATGCAGAGTACGAGAATTTTCGAAAAAGAACAGCAAAGGAGAAAGAACAGCTCTATGCTGACGCAGTCGCAGATGTTTCCGAGAGCTGGCTTCAGGTAGTAGACAATCTGAACAGAGCTTTGGAGTCCACAAAGGACATAAACGAAAACAACTACGAACAGATAAGAACAGGTATCGAGGGAATCGCCAAGGGCGCTAGCGACGTAATCGCAAAGCTCGGTATCGAAGAGATCCCCGCTGAAAGGGGAATGGCATTTGATCCTAACTTCCACTCGGCAGTAATGCATGTAGAGGATGATTCACTGGGAGAGCAGGAGATCGCACAGGTCTTCCAGAAGGGATATATATACAAAGAAAGAGTAATAAGGCACGCGGTCGTACAAGTAGCCAACTAACGGAGGAAAAAACATATGGACATTATCAAATCCAGTCTGGTCCCTACAGTAATCGAATCCACTAACCGTGGTGAGAGAGCATACGATATCTACTCCCGTCTTCTTAAGGAAAGAATCGTAATCCTGTCAGAGGAAGTTAATCACGTAACAGCAAGTCTTATCACAGCTCAGCTTCTCTTCCTTGAAGCAGAGGATCCTGATAAAGACATTCAGTTCTATATCAACAGCCCGGGAGGATCCGTTACAGACGGTCTCATGATCTACGATACAATGCAGCACATCAAGCCTGACGTTCAGACGATCTGCATGGGTATGGCAGCATCAATGGGTTCCTTCCTTCTCGCAGCAGGAGCAAAGGGCAAGCGTTGCATCCTTCCTAATGCGGAAGTTATGATCCACCAGCCTTTGGGCGGAGCTCAGGGTCAGGCAACAGAGATCTTGATCGCTGCTAAGCACATCGAGCACACAAAGAAGCGTTTGAATACGATCCTTGCTGAAAGAACAGGTAAGTCTCTTGAGCAGATCGAAAAAGATACGGATCGCGATAACTGGATGACAGCTGAAGAAGCTTTGGAATACGGTATCGTAGACAAGATCCTCGACAAGAAGTAATAAAAAGGAGTGATTTAATATGGCAAAAGTAATTGGTATTGACTTAGGTACAACAAACTCATGTGTTGCAGTAATGGAGGGTTCCGAGACAGTCGTAATCCCTAATCCGGAAGGCAACAGAACTACACCTTCTGTAGTTGCATTTACAAAGACAGGTGAAAGACTCATCGGTCAGGTAGCAAAGAGACAGGCAGTAACAAACCCTGACAGAACTATCCAGTCTATCAAGAGAGAGATGGGTTCCAACTATAAGGTATCCATCGACGATAAGCAGTACTCACCACAAGAAGTATCCGCTATGATCCTTGCAAAGCTTAAGAGCGATGCAGAACAATATTTGGGTCAGCCTGTAACTCAGGCAGTTATCACAGTTCCTGCTTACTTCACAGACTCCCAGCGTCAGGCAACAAAGGACGCAGGTAAGATCGCAGGTCTTGAGGTTCTCCGTATCATCAACGAGCCTACAGCAGCTTCTCTTGCTTACGGCCTCGATAAGGAATCCGATCAGAAGATCCTCGTATTCGACCTCGGCGGCGGTACATT
>CAMYXL010000011.1 GCA_947303255.1 uncultured Clostridia bacterium
ATATGCAGTCTGTAGGCTGATCGATACCTATAAGGTTAAAAGATCAAGGGGATGATTTCCAAACGGAAAACATCCCCTTTTATTTTGCTTTTATCATGTCACTCCACAAGCTCATATGTCGTTTCCTGAGCCGCTTCCATCTCCATTATCATCTTAGAGGAACCGGCGTATCTGATCTTGACATACTCGCCTATCTCAGGCATTGGAGCCGTCGGGTTGATCTTATACTTTGTGCCGTCGATCGTAACGCATGTTTTCGCCTGTCCGATCTCCTCGACATAACCCGTGTATGACTGGTATTTACCGCTTGATACGTTCTTGATATCCATCAGTACCGGCATCGCAAATATGATCGCATAAGCTATCGTTATGGCCGCGAAGAACACCGGTGCAAAGAACATGAAACCGTGCTTGGTCTTTCTCTTCCTGTTCCTTTCCGAAAAAAGGATCGTAACGACGATAAACACGAACATCACCAAAAGGTGCATTAAAAGACAGAAAATGAAATACTTCATTACATCTCCTCGCTCGATACTACGAGCACGTAATCGACCATATAATCATGGCTTTCGACAGGAAGTGCGGAATACACCTGGAAATCGTAGCAGATTCCTACTGTAACAGGCTTTTTGCCGGCTCCGAACTGATTCAGATATCTGTCATAATATCCGCCGCCCTGACCAAGTCTTGCGCCATCCTGAGTATATGCGACTGCAGGGACAAAGATAAGGTCGATATCGTTCGGATAAATCTTTCTCTTATCCTTTTTAGGCTCCGGGATATCATAGCTTCCGAGAGAGAAATCAGCATCAAGATCCTTGATCTCATAGAAGTCCATCGTATCGCCCTTTACACGAGGGAAACATATGGTCTTTCCGGCCTTAACAAAATGCTCAGTAATTGCATCACATGACAGTTCACCGTTAACCGATCTGTATAAAGCAATCGTATCAGCCTTAGCGATCTCCTCAACGAGCTGAGGATCACCGTCATTTATGACATGCTCCGCAAGCACCTTAGCAGCATCTTCGATCTGCTTTTTGGTAAGCTGCATTCTCTGCTTTCTAACGTTTTCTCTTATCTGAGATTTAAGAATTGCTTTATTCATAGTAACACCTCTGTATTTTCTTCATTATAGCATTATTCGAGCATCGACAGTAACTCGGATTCCGTTATGATCCTAATGCCAAGTTCGCGGGCCTTAACGGCTTTACTGCCGGCCGCTTCGCCTTCGAGGAGCATGGATGTCTTCTTGGACACGCTGCTTACTACCTTACCGCCGTTCTTCTCGATCAGCGCCGACGCCTCGTCTCTGCTCATTGTCGGAAGAGTACCCGTAATACAGATACTTAAGCCCTGGAGCTTGTCGCCCAGTTCAGACTTATCCTTAACAAAGTTCAAGCCCTCTTCCCTAAGCTTTTCAATGATCTTTCTGTTATCTTCATCTTCGAAAAAGCTCTTGATCGCGAGCGCAGATATCTCTCCGATATCTCCTACTGCCGTAAGGTCCTCAATGGATGCTGCCATGATATCGTCTATGGAATCAAAGCTTCTCAAAAGTTCCTTGGCCGTAGCCTTACCGACGTTCGGAATTCCGAGTCCCGCCAGCACTTTTTCTGCAGGAGCATCCTTGGCTACATCGATCTGCGCCAGGATCTTATCGGTATTCTTCTCAAGACCGAATATCTTATCTTCAAGGAGCTTATCCCTCATATTCTTCAGTTCGAAAACATCCGCAATATTACTGAGATATCCTCTCTCGACCAGGTCTCTTATGTACTCTTCACCAAAGCCCTTTATATCGAGGCAATCCCTGGATACAAAGTTTATGATCCTGAATGCGAGCTGACCTTTGCAGCTTATGTTCGTACACTTATAATCCGCAGTGTTTTCTTCTCTGCTCAGTTTGTGACCGCAGACAGGGCAAACATCAGGAAGATGGTATTTAACCCAATCCGCAGGCCTTTTAGCCTTATTAACGGATTTGATCTTAGGGATGATCTCACCTGATTTATAAACAACCACCGTATCTCCGATTCCCAGATCAAGATCATCGATAAAATCCTGATTATGAAGCGTTGCTCTTTGAACTGTCGTACCGCACAAAGTGATAGGTTCGAAAACCGCAACAGGTGTTATCCTTCCCGTTCTTCCAAGGCCGGTCTCAATATCGATAAGACGGCTCTCTTTTTCTTCAGGCGGATACTTATATGCGATAGCCCATCTCGGGACCTTAATGGTATTTCCGAGCTTTTCCCTGTCCTTGATGCTGTTGAGCTTAACAACGGCACCGTCAATGTCGTAAGGCAATTCGCCTCTCATATTTCCGATCTTCTGAATCGCGTCCCACACCTCATCTTTTGTCTTACAAAGATAGTGGTGATCGATAACAGTCACGCCGTTCTTCTTGAGGTACTCATAACCTTCAAGGTGCGTGTTGAATGTAACGCCGCGGGTCTCCTGAACGTTAAAGATAAAAAGCGAGAGATCTCTGTCCTTCGTGATCCTGGTATCGATCTGACGAAGAGTTCCTGCCGCGCAGTTACGTGGATTCGCGAAAGTCTTCTTACCTTCTTCCTCAGCCTTCTGATTAACCTTGTCGAAGGCTTCCCTGGTCATGTATACTTCGCCCCTGATCTCGATATAATCCACAGGATAAGGCATCTTCTTAACGACGTCCTTGATGACCTTTGCGTTCATCGTAACGTCCTCGCCTTCGTTGATTCCGTCGCCTCTGGTAACGGCCAAGGTAAGATCTCCGTTTTCATAGCGAAGTGCCATGGAAAGACCATCGATCTTGGTCTCTACCAGGAACTCGGTATCAGGTCCCAGTGCTTCTTTTGTGCTGTCGATAAACTCATCTACTTCTTCTCTCGAGAAAACATCCTGGAGGCTGAGCATCGGGACATTATGCTTAACGAGCACGCCCTTTTCAGCCTTCCAGCCGACACGGAAAGACGGAGAATCCTTGGATACGATCGAAGGGTTCTCTTTCTCGATCTGCTTAAGTCTTCTGTTCAGCGCATCATATTCGGCATCAGAAATCTCTGGCTCGTCGTCGTTATAGTAACGCTCACAGTGATAATTCAGTGTCTTGATAAGTTCCTTATATTCGGAAACGATCTGATCGTCGTTGTTGTCAAACATCGAGAGTTGTCCGTCCATCAGGCTTTTCTCCTTTCAGGAATGAAGTAAAGGACCGGAAGCATCAAAAGGATCACAAAGAATATTCCCCATATGATCTTAGGTATCGAAAACAATCCCTTGAATGCTGCAGCGTAGTCTTCCGTGCTCTTGAAAGCAATGAAGAAGAATTTCCCGACCTTGGCCGAGATCTTAGATATCGGAACAAAGAGCCAGGAAGAAATAAGAAATACCGGGAAAGAAAGGATAAAGGCATCTGAAAGCCATACCCAGACTGTCTCAAGTTTTAGGATGTAGATCAAAAGAACGATGACCACGGAAACGATCAGGATAACAGACATCTTGATATTTACGCTTCCGCTCCTTAAGCACCCTATAAGGAATACCAAAAGATCGATGCTTACTGCGATCGGAGCAATGTATTTGCCGAATTCCTTTTTCGATAAAAACAAAAGGCCGACAGTAAGTGCAACGATGACGGCAGAGGTTATAAGAACACAGATCTTGCCGCCTGAAACTACACCTGCCTTGGAAAGAACAAGGTCGATTCCTTTTCCCGTAATTCCCGCAAAATAACGGAAGGGCTCTGTCGCCAGAGTCCCCCACAGTAAAATCAAAACTATAGCAATAATTCCGGAACGCTCTTCGCTTCTCAACTATTATTCCTCAAACTCGTATGGATCATAGTCTGCGAGAAGTTCCTTAAGAACAGCAACTTCCTCTGCGTTGAGTGAAAGTCCCTTACCTACCTTCTCATGGTCCGGGCCCCAGTCACGAATATCGAGCTTAGCTTTACCTTCGTTCCACTTAACGATATTTACTTCTCTGTTCCAACCGGACTTGTTGGTAGCAAGGATTCCGATGTTCTTAACGATCTCGGATTTGATTTCTGTCTTTGGCATTTGAATATCCTCCGTAGTAAAAGATACAATTGACTATTTTTATAAATATGTGAAGATTATAACACAAGAAAAACAAAGGTAAATATATCATGCGATTTTTTATTATAATAATCATATTATTATTTTTGGCGTACATAGCAATTACCGTGTACTCTTCAATAGAGGCAAGAATGCTCTGTATAAGTCATGTTTTTCTTCATAAATCCAAATCGAAAAAGAACGATCTGAGTGTCATCAAAAAACAGAAAGATGCGTTCATAAAAAACTTCGATCCGTCGACCGTAAAGGACAGCAATAATACAAAGATTTTGTTTTTCTCGGACCTTCATGCGGAGTACTGCTTTATACCTGTTGAAAAGGTTATCGATACCATCAAAAAAGCAAATGTCGATGCCGTTATATTCGGCGGAGATATCTGTAATGATCCGCTGAATTACAAAAAGGGCATCGCATATCTTAATGCCATTAAAAATACATGTGATGAACTCAATATCCCGTTTCTGGGCGTAAACGGAAACCACGATATATTTCTTACTGAAGATCAGATAAAAGAAGCCCTTTTTACCGATCTTCGAAAGACGACAGTAACCGTTAAAGACGTCCTGATCTCAGGCGTTAATGACACAGGAAAACATAACAGGGTCTGGGATGATAATCCGGTAAAGGACACAAACGGAATGACTCATCTTCTGGTCTCACATAACCCTGACTGGCTCATTGAAGCATCGGACAGAAAGCAGCTCGATAATATTGATCACATGATCTCCGGACATATCCACGGCGGTCAGTTCTGCTTCCCTTTCAGGATCGAGATCAAAGCAATAAGGAAAGACAAACTTCCGAGAAGAAAAGTTATCGACGGCGTATTTGACGGAGGCGGTATCACGTTTTTTATCAGCCGCGGAATAGGCTGTGTATTGATCCCGTTCAGGTTTTTGGCAAAACCTGAGATATCTGTTATAGAGATCGAAAAATAAGCAAGAAAAAAGGCCGTCCGGCAAGGATGGCCAATTACACATAAATCTTTGGGCAAAAAACTTATGAACCGTGAAAAGAGCAGTTACGATCTTTCACAGACAATAAGATGATAACCTAACACATTCGACTCAACAATATAAATCATTTTGACATTTAGTATAAATCTTAAGGGTTTCCGATCGGGCTTTTTTGTACATATAATCCGCGAAACGTTACGCTCGCAAGGGTTTTCGAGTATAAAAAATCCCGGATGCCTTGTGAAGACGATCCGGGATATTTAACGAAGTTACATTATTTGATCTTGCATCCCTTGATCTTCCAGATCTCCTTAGCGTACTCACTGATTGTACGGTCAGAAGAGAATCTTCCGGAATTGCAGATGTTGATCCATGCCTTCTTAGCCCACTTCATCTCGTTCTTGTAATCCATGTAGATCCTGTCACGAGTCTTTCTGTAGTCATCGAAGTCACCCAATACATAATATGTATCACCCGGCTGCCAGTTGTCGCCGTAGATGATGCCGTTATAGAGGTCTCTGAACATTCCTGTTCCCTCATCGTCGAATGAACCGTCGATGAGACGATCGAGAGCCTTCTTAAGACCAGGGATATTCTCATACTGCCACTTAGGATTGTAATAAGCCTTTGTAGCTGCCATATCGCCTGCACGGCAACCGAAGATATAGATGTTGTCATTGCCGACAGCCTCAGCGATCTCAACGTTAGCACCGTCCAAAGTACCGAGTGTAAGAGCACCGTTCATCATGAACTTCATGTTACCTGTACCGGAAGCCTCAAGACCTGCTGTAGAGATCTGCTCGGAGATATCTGAAGCCGGGAACAGACGCTCACCGTTGGATACGTTGTAGTTCTCGATGAATACGACCTTAAGTCTGCCCTTCATGTCAGGATCGCTGTCGATGAGCTTAGCGATCTCGTTGATGAACTTGATTATTGCCTTAGCTCTGAAGTAACCAGGAGCAGCCTTAGCACCGAAGATGATGGTTACAGGCGGAAGTGCGAGCTTAGGGTCTTCCTTGATCCTGTCGTAGAGATTCAATGCGTAAAGAGCATTGAGGAGCTGTCTCTTGTATTCGTGGAGACGCTTGATCTGTACGTCAAATACAGAATTAGGATTGAGCTCGATTCCTGCTGTTGTCTTAAGGAATTCTGCATAAGCTTTCTTATTGGACTTCTTGATAGCGATAAGACGCTTCATTACAGCCTTGTCGTCCTTATACTTCTCGAGCTTCTTAAGATCCTCGAGGTGTGTGATCCACTTATCGTTTCCGAGTAGTTCCGTAAAGAGAGCGGAAAGCTCAGGGTTACACATACGAAGCCATCTTCTAGGTGTAACACCGTTTGTCTTGTTGGAGAACTTCTCAGGATAGATGTTGTACCAGTCCTTGAGTGTCTCGTTCTTGAGGATGTCTGTGTGGAGGGCAGCAACGCCGTTTACGGAGTGTGAACCGTAGATTGCCATCCAAGCCATGTGGATCTTGCCGTCAGCCAGAGGAGACATGCGGTCGATGAGCTCGGAATAGAGGCCTGCTTCGTACATCTGTGCACGGAACTGGTTGTTGATGCCTTCGATGATCTCGAAAATACGGGGGAAGAGGAAACGGAAGATGGAGATATCCCACTTCTCGAGTGCCTCTGCCATGATCGTGTGGTTTGTATAAGCGAATGTAGCCTTAACGATCTCCCATGCCTCTGTCCACTCGATGCCGTTCTCGTCAACGAGGAGTCTCATGAGCTCAGGGATAGCGACTACAGGGTGTGTATCGTTGAGCTGGATCGTGTTGTACTTAGCGAAATCGTGGAGATCGTCGCCATGATACTTCTTATATCTGTAGATGATGTCCTGCAGAGAAGCAGAAACGAAGAAGTACTGCTGTCTTACACGGAGAACCTTACCGTCGTAAGAAGTATCGTTAGGATAGAGGACTCTCCAGATGTCCTGAACGCGGTTTCTCTCGATGACTGCGTCGTCGAATCTCTGTGAATTGAAGAGGTTGAAGTTGAATTCCTGAGCGGGCTCAGCCTTCCAGAGTCTCAAGAGGTTAACGTTCTTTGTGCCGTAACCTGTGATAGGGAGGTCGCAGGGAACTGCCCAGACGTCGATGTCTGAGTAGTGGACCTTAACCTTGCGGTCGTATCTGGGGAGAATGAAAGGATATCCGTGCTCCATCCAGGAGTCAGGATACTCATTCTGGAAACCGTTCTCGATTGCCTGTCTGAAAAGACCGTAACGGTAAAGGATTCCATAACCTGTGACAGGGAGGTTCAGTGTAGCGCATGAATCGAGGAAACATGCTGCAAGTCTTCCGAGACCGCCGTTTCCGAGTGCCGGGTCTGTCTCTTCCTCAAGGATATCAGTAAGATTGTAGCCGAAGGATGCCATGGCTTCCTTAGCTTCGTCGTAGATTCCGAGGTTAACGAGGTTGTTAAGAAGAGATCTGCCCTCAAGGAACTCAGCTGAAAGATAATAAGCTTGTCTTTCCTTGCTGTAAGCTACGCGGGTCTCTTCCCAGTTGTCTGAGATCAATTCGACAACGCTTTTCGAAAGGGCTGTCCAAAAGTCTCTTGCTGTCGCCTTTTCGGACGTAAAGCCTGTCTCGGCTCTGACATGAGCGTCAATTCTGTCCGTAAGCATCTTAGTTGTAACTTTTTTTGCCATAATAGTCGACGTTAAACGTCTCCCCCCTCACATAAAACTTTTACACCAAAATGATTTTAACATACCGAGAAATCAGTAATGTAAATTTTTTATATACAAAATGCCAAAATTATCCAACGTTGAATAATTGGTGCTTATATATTAAACTTTTATAAGCAATAGAAAACATTTCGGAGGGCTTAATGGTCACGGTTATTTCAGCAATAATTGCTGCAGTTTTGGGTATTCT
Organism: uncultured Clostridia bacterium; assembly: GCA_947303255.1. Classification (GTDB taxonomy): domain Bacteria; phylum Bacillota; class Clostridia; order Saccharofermentanales; family Saccharofermentanaceae; genus Saccharofermentans. The sequence goes on from CAMYXL010000011.1 coordinate 7,933, forward strand.
TATAGGATTATTTCTGACGTTCTTGTTCAAGCATATTCCTGAGACATGGTTGCAGGATTACGATTATGACCCGAAAGCCCCTAACCACAGGCCTGCAAAGAGAATGAAGATAGTTCCTCACGGTATATTGGCAGGACTTTTTTGTGCAGTTTTCTACGTAACTTCGGTTATTTTCTTCCCGGACCTTATCGATTTGAAGATGCCTATACACATCATCGCTATCGTTGTTATAGTTCCTGTTCTCTTCCTTGTCCTCATTTCCGACAAGCTTAACAGGATCATTCCTGATCAGTTCTGGATCCTTATCCTCGTATTCGGATTCATACTTTTGGCTTCAGATTATCTCGAAGGAACAATGTGGTTCACCATTGATGCTCCTTGGTTCGCTCCTATCGTAAACAGGCTCGGCGGAGCAATTGTAGGCGGTGGCGCTATTTTCCTTATCGGATTTATCGGTGAACTGATCACTTCAAAAGAAGCAATGGGACAGGGCGATATGAAGCTTCTCGCTGCATGCGGAATGTGCACGGGCCTTTACGGTCTTGTCGTCTTGATCTATATATCCGTAATCATCGGAGTTCTTTTCGCGATCCCTCTTCTTATCAAGAAGCAGAAGCGTCTTAAGGAAGAAAGGGATTATATCGCTAATCATGAGAATCCTATCGTAGCCAAGATGGAACTCAAGCTCAAGAAAGAAGAGATGCACTATGCCGAGGATCCTGATTACCTGGCTTTCGGACCGTTCATCGCTTTGGGTACAGGTGTTTTCCTCGCCCTTGAGCCGGTGTTCTATCACATCCTTTTCCAGTATATGGTCACATTCGGAGTCTACTTCTGATAGAGGGATCCGACATGACATTAAAGAAGATTTTCAAGGTAATCAAACATCATTTCGGCTTTCCTGTAACGATCAACTGGGGATACTCTCTTTTCCTTTGTTCTCTGGGACTTCTGATAGTCTTTATCTTAAGGAATATGGCGATCAAGCACGAGTTCCCGCTGTCGTTCACTTCGCTTATGGGATATGCCCTGACTATGCCTTTATTGGTCGCACTGGCTCTCGTAGCTCCTGCAGCGATCCTTTTCATAGAGAAAAAGAAGAACAAGGCTAACGTATTCATCGATTCCGTAGGTCATTACACGGGTATCGGTCCGATGCTCCTGTCATTTATTTCGGGTATCGGTATCTTTCTTATCAAGACGCCTATCCACAACCTTTTCACGTGGCTTTGGCTCAGGATGGGAAGAAGCCTCATATTCCCTTCGTTCTTTTTCGTAAACACCCCGGGCGACATTGTTGAGAAGATAGCGGGATATGTTTTCGGAACAGTTATCCCTTCTTTTGGAATCGCTATTTTCTTCACGGGCCTCATGTGGGCATGTTTTCGAAAAAAAGATAAAAAGATCGCGACGATCATAGTCGCACTTTCTTTTGCAGTCTTCTCATTGAACTTTATCGACTTTATCGCTATTTTCGTTGTCGGTATCTGGCTTTGCTTCCTTAGGGACAGGACCGGTAATATCTGGGCGCCTTTTGTGGCTCTTCTGGGCTGCGGACTTACGGATATGTTCTTCAGCAGGTTCGTAAAGAGCGTTGACATTACCATGGTACAGGTTCATTCAGACATCGATTCGACATACTTTTATTCATCCATGCCGGCATTCCTTGTCGGAGTCATTCTCCTTGCTTTCTTCGCGAAAACATTGAATGATTTCAAAGCTTCTTACGATACTGATGTTTCTATCAACGGAGAAGAATCTTCCGACCAGCCTTCAGCAATGACAGGGGTGAATTTGTCGCTGATTTGTGCGATAATAATATTCCTCACTTTGTGGGTAATCTACCTTAAAGGATAAGACGATGGATAGCAAAGAAAGATACGAGAGAGATAAAGCTTCGGTCATAAGCATGATCAAATACATATTGATCATCGCCATAGGCTGTGTCGTTATCTATTTCTTTGCAAAGCTTGCCGTCGTACTGATCCCTTTCCTTATCGGATTTATCCTTGCTAAGACAAGTTATACGATCGCTAAGCCGATAAGTAAGGTCTTTGGCAAAAACAAGCGTATCAAGAAACCTAAGAAGGTCGATCCGGCTAAGCAGAAGACTTTGGGATATAAGCTCCTTCATCCTAACGGTGAGAGAAAGCCTAAATCCATTCAGACCAAAGTATCGATAGTCGTCTATGTAATCCTTCTCGTCCTGGTATTCCTTCTTTGCGCACTTTGTATATTCGGTATCCTGTCACAGGCCACCAACGCTATCATCGCTCTTACCAAGATGTCGGAGACGATCGACTTCGATTCAATCAGAAGAGCTGCAAACCTCGACAAGTTGTCTGCTGAACGCGGCGGATTCTTAAGTCAGGATATCGTTGATCTCATTAAGAACAATCTCGACACATGGGCCAACAACCTTATCAAGGCTGTTCCTTCCCTGCTCTCCAAGCTCGTAGCAGGTCTTTGGAATTTTGTGGGAAGTCTTCCTGCTGTTCTTTTCTCGATCATCTGCGTTATCCTTAGCGGATACTACTTCATCAGCGACGGACCGGAAGTTACCAAGTTCTACCTTACCAATGTTCCTCATAAATCATTCCGTAAGAAGTCTTTCTCTCTTATCAATGATCTGTCGGTTACATTGTTCAGAGTACTTGGCGGATACTTCTCACTGCTTTTGATCACGACAGTCGAGGCATATCTTATCTTCGCACTGGCTGACGTCAAGTATGCTCTTATCATCGCCCTCATAACAGGCGTAATCGATTTCCTGCCTGTTTTAGGTATCGCAGTTACCATGTGGCCGGTAATCATCTATCTGGCTCTTCAGGGCAATTTCAAAGGTGCTGTCATAGTTCTTATCGGTATGGCTATAATGACTGTCATCAGACGTATAATCGAACCTTTGATCCTCGGTAAATCAATGAAACTTCATCCGCTTCTCATGCTCATCGCCATGGTTATCGGCGTATATGTATGGGGCGCTATCGGATTCCTTCTCGGACCTACAGTCATGATCATCGTTATCCAGATCCTGAAGGTCTTCGAATTGGACAAAAAAATACTCGCGTTCATGTCGCGAGTATTGAATAAGTTCATGAAGAAACCTGAGAAGATCACTCATGAAGAATAAGATCACAACAGGCAACCGCTGCAATCGCTCCGTCTGAAGCTGCAGTCGTGAGCTGACGTAAAGTCTTAGTCCTTCCGTCACCTGCTGCAAAGATACCCTTAACATTCGTCTTACAATCTTCACCTGCAACGATATATCCGCTCTGGTCAAGTTCTACGAGACCTGCAAACGGCTCGTTGGACGGAACCTGTCCGATAGCTACAAACAGAGCATCCACGCTGATATCTCTCTCACCTGAAGTAACAGTATCCTTAACTGTAACAGCTTCAAGCTTCTTCTCACCCTTAAGCTCGCTTACGGTGCTGTTAAGAACGAGCTCGATATTAGCTGTCTGTCTTACTATATCAACGAGAGCGCTCTCACCTCTGAAAGCATCTCTTCTGTGGATCAGATATACTTTGTTGCAAAGTCCTGCAAGGTAGATAGCATCTTCCAAAGCAGTATTTCCACCGCCGTTTACGGCTACGTTCTTACCCTTGAAGAATGCACCGTCGCATGTAGCACAATAGGAGATTCCTCTTCCGAGAAGTTTCTCTTCCATAGGAAGACCCAGATGACGGTTCTTTGCTCCGCATGCAAGTATGATCGTCTTACCTTCACAGGTCTTACCGAATTCAGTTGTAAGGGTAAATCCCTCTTCGTAACTTCCTTCGATCTTAACGATCTTGTCGTACTCGAAATCAGTTCCGAGTGCGATCACCTGCTCGTAAAGATCAGTAGCAAACTTATAGCCGGATACATTCTTGATACCCGGATAATTCTCGATCTCCGGAGTATTGATGATCTGTCCGCCGTATGTCTCTGATTCATATACGATAACGGACTTACCTGCACGTCTTCCGTATATAGCTGCTGTAAGGCCTGCTGTTCCTGCGCCTACTATGATAATGTCATACATAAACTTTTCCTCCGTATTTCTGATCAGCTCTGAGCTGTATTACCCGTATAGAGATGATAATATCTGCCCTTCTTCTCGATAAGCTGGTCGTGATTTCCTCTCTCGATTATACGTCCCTTTTCAAGAACGATGATACAGTCGGAATTCTTGACTGTACTCAATCTGTGAGCAATGACAAATGTCGTTCTGCCCTTCATGAGCTTATCCATACCCTTTTGTACCAAAGACTCGGTATGAGTATCGATTGAACTTGTAGCCTCATCAAGGATAAGGACCGGCGGATCTGCGATAGCTGCACGAGCGATAGCAAGAAGCTGTCTTTGTCCCTGAGAAAGATTGGCGCCGTCACCTTCAAGGATCGTATCGTAACCCTGCGGCAAGTGTTTGATGAACGCATCAGCGTTGGCAAGTTTAGCAGCTGCATAAACTTCCTCATCTGTCGCATCAAGCTTACCGTATCTGATGTTCTCCTTAACCGACATACTGAACAGGTGTGTATCCTGCAAAACGATGCCGAGAGAATGACGCAGATCATCTTTCTTGATCTTGTTGATATTGATTCCGTCGTATCTGATCTTACCGTCAGCTATGTCATAGAAGCGGTTGATAAGATTCGTTATAGTCGTCTTTCCTGCACCTGTAGAACCTACAAACGCGATCTTCTGACCAGGTGTAGCATAAAGATCGATATCGTGAAGAACCGGATGTCCTTCTTCGTATTCGAAGTCTACATCGTGGAATTCAACGTCGCCCTTGAGCTCAACATATGTTGTTGTTCCGTCAGCTTTATGGAAGTGCTTCCAAGCCCACATTCCTGTTCTTTCTTCACACTCAGTAAGCTTGCCGTCGACCATCTTGGCGTTGACCAAAGTAACATAACCTTCGTCTGTCTCAGGAACCTGATCCAAAAGATCGAAGATTCTCTGTCCGCCTGCAAGACCGACCATGATAGCGTTAAGCTGCATGGAGATCTGGTTGATAGGATGAGCAAACTGCTTGTTAAATGTAAGGAAGCTCGCAAGTGCACCAAGTGTGAAACTTCCGATTCCCTTGATAGCGAATGCACCTCCGACGATAGCACACAGAACATAACTTAAGTTACCGAGCTGTGCATTGATAGGCATGAGGATGTTGGCAAATGTATTTGCTTTATCAGCGCTTACGTAAAGCTCGTCATTACGCTTGATGAACTCTTCCATCGCCTTGTCTTCATAGCAGAAAGACTTAACGACTTTTTGACCTGTCATTATCTCCTCGATGTATCCGTTAACGGAACCGAGGCTTCTTTGCTGGATCGCAAAGTTCTTACCTGAAGCAGCACTTAACTTGGCTGTACAGAAGAGCATTACGAATACCATCGAGATGGTGATCAATGTCAAAAGCCAGTTGAGTACGATCATGCTCACGAGCACGCTTACGACCGTAACCACACTCGATAAGAGCATCGGAAGGCTCTGAGAGATCATCTGTCTTAACGTATCGATATCATTCGTATAAACGGACATGATGTCGCCGTGTGCGTGAGTATCAAAATATCTGACAGGAAGACTTTCCATCTTATTGAAAAGCTCGTCTCTCAAGTTACGTAAAGTACCCTGTGTGATGTACATCAAAAGTCTTGCCTGAGCAAATGCCGCAACAACACCTATGAGGTAGAATCCCGCAACTCTTAATATCGCGTAAAGAAGCGGCAAGTAATCAGGTGATGACTGTTCCGTGAGAGGAATAATATAATCATCGATCAAAGTCTTCATGAACATAGTTCCCTGAACACTTGAGAATGTGCTGGCAAATACGCAGATAACAACAAATATCCAGTGGATCCAGTACCATCTGAATGTATATCCGAATATCCTCTTGAGGATCCTGAACGGATGCTCGATCTTAGGCATAGGACCTCTTCCTCTTTGTCCCATCTTAACCTGCTTAGGCTGTGCCATTATTCCTCACCTCCCTTGCTGTTGAGCTTGGCTTCGTCGAAGTCGCCGCCTCCGCTCGTTTGTGCCTCATACAAGGAAGCGTATGTCTCATTGATCTTGAGAAGCTCATCATGTGTAGCAAATGCCGTAACCTTATCATCTTCTATGACGATGATCCTGTCGGCTTCCTTAACAGATGAGATCCTCTGAGCGATTATGATCTTAGTCATATCAGGTCTGTCATTCTTAAGACCTTCCCTGATCTTTCTGTCCGTACTCGTATCGACTGCTGATGTAGAGTCGTCGAGGATAAGTATCTTAGGCTTCTTGAGAAGAGCTCTGGCAATACAAAGTCTCTGCTTCTGTCCGCCGGATACGTTGGTACCGCCCTGCTCGATCTTAGTGTTATAACCTTCAGGGAAATTATTTATAAATTCATCTGCCTGAGCGATCTTACATGCGTTGATGCATTCTTCATCTGTTGCATTTTCATCACCCCAACGAAGGTTCTCGAAAATGGTTCCCGTGAAAAGCTCGTTCTTCTGAAGAACCATGGATACGTTGTTTCTGAGAACTTCAAGATCGTAATCCTTAACGTTTGCACCGCCGACAATAACTTCACCGGTATTTACGTCATAGAATCTGCTTATGAGGTTAACGAATGTACTCTTACCTACGCCGGTTCCTCCGACGATACCGATGGTCTCACCTGACTTGATGCTTAAGTCTACTCCGTTAAGCACGTATGTATCTGCGTCGTCATAATACTTGAAGCTTACGTTCTTGAATGTGATGGAACCGTCCTTAACTTCCATGAGAGGATTCTCAGGATTGACGATGGAGCTCTCCTGCTCGAGAACTTCAGCGACACGCTTAGCGGATGCAGAACTCATGGTGATCATAACGAATACCATACTGAGGAGCATCAAGCTTATGAGGATATTCATACAGTAGCTCAAGAGTGCCAAAAGATCACCTGTGGTAAGTTCGTTTGAAACAACGAGGTGAGCACCGAACCAGGAGATCAAAAGGATACAAGCATTGGTCGTAAGGACCATTGCTGGGTTGTTGAATGACAATACTTTCTCGGCTGCAACAGCAAGCTTATAGATGTTGTTGGATGCAGTGTTGAACTTTTTCTTTTCGTACTCTTCTCTTACGAAGGACTTAACAACTCTGATGGAAGCTACGTTTTCCTGAACAGACTCGTTCATCTTGTCGTATTTTTCGAAAAGGACTCTAAAATGTTTCATTGCAAGGAGCATGATGGTTACAAGGATGATAGCCAAAACGAAAACTGCTGCAAGATAGATAAGAGCGATCCTTGCGTTAAGGAAGAATGCCATGACCATTGCAGCGATAAGGCTCATAGGAGATCTTACGAGCATACGGAGGATCATCTGGTAAGCGTTCTGGATGTTCGTTACGTCAGTTGTAAGACGTGTAACGAGACCAGCCGTGGAATACTTGTCGATCTCTTTAAAGGAGAACTTCTGGATCCTGTAGAACATTGCTTCTCTTAAGTTATGTGCAAAACCTGCGGAAGCACGAGCGCCGAACTTACCGCCCATGGCACCTGCGAAGAGAGATACAAGCGCAACTACTACCATTCCGCCTGCTATGTTGTAGATATGATTAAGGTTACCCTTGTTGATACCGTCATCTACTATCGAAGCCATGAGATAAGGGATCGCCATCTCACAGAAAACTTCCAATATCATGAACAGCGGGGTGACGATAGAAGCCCTCTTAAACTGTTTGATCTGCTTAGCCAGTGTTTTAATCATTGTAACCCCCTATAGACGAAACACCCTTATTATATTTACATGCCGCGTCCATATATATCAAAATTCGAATACTATTTATGCTCTACCTGCACTAATAACATCCTTGATACTCTTGATCCTTCCGATGAGTCTGTCGAACTGGGTCTGTCCCCTTACCTCTACAACGAGATTGATGACAGCCGTAAAATCAGGCTTTGACTGGCTCGAGATGGAACTGATGAATACGTGTTCTTCGCTGATCGCGCTGGTGATCTCGTTAAGGATATAACGTCTGTCACTTACGACGATCTTCATCTCGACCTCATAGATATCAGTCGGACTATAGTTATCCCAATGAACCTTGATAAGCCTGTTCTCACGCTCCTTATCTTTTGGAGAACGTGATGCATACTTATGAAGGTTGATTATGTTAGCACAATTGGTCCTGTGGATACCCACACCGCCTGTCTGCGTAACGTATCCAATGATCTCGTCACCCGGAACAGGATGGCAGCAGTTGGAAAGATGCACATGACAGTTCTCGAGTCCTTCAACGATAACTCCCGTGCTGGTCTTTGTCTTCTTCTCCTGAACTCGCTTAACAAGCGGCTTATAGTTGGCCGTAGTTGACTGCTGCGTGAGGTTTTTCGGAAGGCCTACAAGAGAATTCTTACCGATATCCTCGACAAGTTCTGACGGAGTATAGAGGACCTGACCTGCTGAGTTGATCCTATAGCCCATGGCGGTTCTTTCTTCTTCAGGAAGAGACTTGATGTACTCATCGCGAAGCTTCGAGAAAACCTTTCCCGGAGTCAGTACGCCGTAACCGATAGCAGCGTAGATATCTTCAAGATTGGAATAACTGTATTTACGGAAGATGCCCTCCAGCGATTTATGAAGAAGGAGCTGTTGCGGAGAGAAGCCGTTTCTTTGCATCTCTCGCTCGAGAAGTTCACGACCGTCAGCGATGTTCTCGGCACGGGATTCTTTCTTGAACCATGCGTTGATCTTACTTCTTGCAGACGCCGTCTTAACCATCTTAGCCCAGTCCCTTGAAGGTCCGTGGATCTTATCGGATGACAATACCTCAACGATGTCGCCGTTCTTAAGTTCATAGGACAACGGAACGATCCTGCCGTTTACCTTGGCACCGTGCATGTGGTTACCGATACCGCTGTGGATGTTATACGCAAAATCGATAGGACATGAACCCTTAGGAAGGTTTATAACGTCGCCCTTAGGAGTAAACACATAAACCGTATCCGGAGTAAGGTTGCTCTTCAGAACATCCATGAAATCCGTAGGATCTTTTGTCTCTTTCTGGCTGTCCAGGATCTGTCTGATCCAGTTCATCTTGCTGTCGAGCTGGTCAAACTTCGATACTTCGGAATTACCTGCTTCCTTATAATGCCAGTGCGCAGCGATACCATATTCGGCAGTCCTGTGCATCGCGAATGTTCTTATCTGGATCTCAAACGGAACGCCGCCCTTACCAAGTACTGTCGTATGGATACTCTGGTACATGTTAGGCTTAGGCATGGCGATATAATCCTTGAATCGTCCCGGGATATGCTGATACATCTCATGAACGATACCGAGGACCGTGTAGCAGTCCGTCAGTGTCTCAACGATGATACGGCATGCGAACAGGTCATAGATCTGCTCGAGTGTCTTATTCTGCTCTTTCATCTTGTTGTAGATACTGTAGAAGTGCTTAGGTCTTCCCTCGATCTCAACATGCTTTATTCCGTATTCTTTTACCTTGGCACTGATCTCATTAACAACGTCAGCCATGAACTGCTCACGCTCGGATCTTTTCGAAGAGATCATGCCGACGAGTTCGTAGTACGCATCCTTATCGAGATAACGAAGACAAAGGTCCTCAAGTTCCCATTTGATCTTATAGATACCGAGACGGTGTGCCAAAGGAGCGTAGATATCAAGTGTCTCTCTGGAGATCTCGATCTGCTTTTCAGGAGACTGGTGCTTCATCGTACGCATGTTGTGAAGTCTGTCGGCAAGCTTGATAAGGACTACTCGGATATCCTTAGCCATGGCTACGAACATCTTACGAACGTTTTCGGCCTGGATATCTTCCTTGGAAACGTACGGGATCTTTCCAAGTTTTGTAACGCCGTCTACAAGGAGCGCCACGTTCTCACCGAATATCTCAGTTATGAGATGGATATCAACAACCGTATCTTCTACCGTGTCATGAAGAAGTGCTGCCTCAATGGTCTCTGCATCAACTTCAAGATCTACAAGGATCTGAGCAACGGCAATAGGATGGATGATATAAAGCTCGCCAGATTTACGCTTCTGATTCCTGTGTGCCTTATACGCAAAGATATAAGCCTCACGTATCATATGCATATCATTCTCGAAAACTTCCGCGCTCTCATGAAGCTTACCTGCATACTTCTCATACGACTTGATAAGGTCGCTGAAACGCTCGGCAATATTTTCCGGTATCTCAGGTACGTCATCCGTATCCCTCAGATACTGCATCTCTTTTTGTATCTCTATCTCAATCTCTTCAGGAGTGAGTTCATGTTTTTCAATATCAGACATTACTATTCAACCTCTTATAAGTGACTGTATCTTGAAGATTTGCTTTTCCCTTAACTTCCGACAGACTTAAGCAAACACGGTCATATGAGAATTTGCCGAGCTTGATAAGTCCTGCCTCCGAGAAAACGTCCAAACAACGGAGAACCTGGAAAGGAGTGATCTCGTTTCCGGCCTTGATGCTTATCATTCTCGCGAGGTAAATGGAATCAATTATAGATATACCGTTTCCGAACATATCCCTGATGGTCTTATATGTATCGGCATAGTGCTCGGACGTAGGTACCAAAGAAGCAGGATCCGTACCCTTCTGAAGCTTAGCGATCATATTAGGTGCCATTCCGCTCTCGTAAAGCTTTTCAAGTATCTCAGGCCTGTCCCACATGATGTTATCAGGCATCTTAGGTCTTAAGTCCGCCAGATGAAGGCTCAAAGTATCATTACCCCACAGGTTAAACACGTTCATCGTGTATGCGATATCAAGCCTGTCGCCAACCTTAAGGATAGATGAATAATTACCCATACCAAATCCTACGGCAGAGATAACTTTCTTCATATCGGGATCATTTTCAGTGTCGTAGAGATCGAGCCTTATGTGAGCTCCGTCGCTCATGAACTGGATATTGGCAAGGAACAGGTTCCTTGTGACAAATACCGGCTTACCGTTACCAAGACCGAACGGAGACAGTTTACGAAGAGCATCATGGATCTTCATGGTAATGCATGAAGCAGGGATCTCAGCATCGATCTTAAGGCTGTCCCTTTGCTCTTCTTCCTCAGTCTGATTTCTGGCATATTCCTCGAGAGCTCTCATGAACTTGCCGATATCCTTCTTCTTAAGGACGAGACCTGCGGCCTTCTTATGTCCTCCGAAGTTCACGCAGTACTCTGAAGCACTCTCAATTGCATGATATATGTCGAATTCGCCGTATGCTCTCGAAGAGCCCTTAACGTTCTCAGTATCAAGACCGTCATCCGTAAACACGATCGCACTTCTTCTGAAATGCTGCGACAGCTTACCTGCTACGATTCCCAAGACACCCTGATGCCAATCTTTGCCGTAAGCTACGATAGGTCCCTTTGTATTTGTAAGGAGCCATTCCTCAGGCCTGTTACTGTTCTCGATCTGAGCCTTTGCCTCTTCGAAAACTTTGGCTTCGATCTCTTTTCTCTCATCATTCTGCTTTGTAAGAGCCATGGCAGCCGCCTTGACCTTACTCTTGTCGTCATTGAGGAACAGGTTAAGTGCATCGGAAGAATCATAAAGTCTTCCTGCAGCATTGATCCTTGGAACAAAAACAAACGAAATGTAGGACTCATCCGGTTTCTTTCCGGAGTCCAGGAGCATCTCGTTCATTACGCGGATTCCTATATTTGTCGGCTCTTCCATGCTCTGGAAAGCTTTCTTGACCAATGTCCTGTTCTCGCCGATTATCGGAACGAGATCTGCGATGGTAGCGATACCCGAAAGCTCGATGACCTGACGCCATACGCTCGGGAATACCTTGTGTCTCTTGTCTCTGCCGAGAGCCTCGACAACCTTCATAGCAACTCCCGCGCCGCAAAGATCGACACAAGGATATGTGTTGTCCTGTCTCTTGGCACAGATAACCGCATCTGCGCAAGGAAGTTTATCCTGAACCATGTGGTGATCGGTTACGATGACCTTTATTCCGTGCTCCTTGATCTTCTCGATGGTCTCAAAGTTAGAGATACCGCAGTCGACAGTTATAAGAAGTCCCGGCGCCTTTCTTAAGACGTCCTCGAGGATATAGTCCGTAAGGCCGTAGCCGTGCGCAGCTCTCTGCGGCACGATGTAATCTACATCGCAGTTGTGACTTCTGAAATATCTTACAAGGATGGAGGTAGCCGTAACACCGTCCGCATCATAATCTCCATAGACAAGGATCTTCTCACCTTTATCCATGGATTCAACGATAATATCGACAGCCTTTTGCATATCCACGAAAAGAAACGGGTCGTGCCATTCAGAAGGATTCTCGCTTAGAAAATCCTCCTTTCTGCCCTCCGTGTCAATTCCTCGGGATTCAAGCAAACGCTCCACAATCTGATCCGCGTCGACCTCACCAAGGGTCAGCGCGCAATCCCAATTCTTGCTCGTTAACAGCATATATAACATCTCACTCTAATTATTTGTTTACATTTTACCAAAAAAAGTGAGACAAAAAAAGAACTGCTCACATATGTGAACAGTTCCGTTAAGAATCAAATCTCATCAGCGCTTGCGCTTTCTAGCAGCCTCTGACTTCTTCTTACGACGTACAGATGGCTTCTCATAGTGCTCTCTCTTACGTACTTCAGCGAGAACTCCTGATCTTGCACATGAACGCTTAAATCTGCGAAGCGCACTGTCAAGGGACTCATTCTCCTTAAGTCTGATTTCTGACATTCTTTATCCCTCCTCTCGTGCGTAGAAATAATAACGCAAGGGATTATACTAAAAACTTGATATCAAGTCAACAAATACTTGAAAACAGGGATTCAGTAATTTCTTGTTTTTTACTTTTCCGCGTTTTCGAGAGACCTGATGCTTTTTCGAAAAAGCAAAGACAATGATACCACAGTAAGAAGGATCCCTGCTACCATTATGACTGCACCGGAGCCTCTGCCGACACTTATATTCATGACTTTCGCCGTTACATCGGCAAGGACGCCGGATGCTGCGAAAGCTACGACATAGCCAAGCTGAGAGATGAATCCGATGATGCCCCAGGCCCTTCCCTGAGTCTCATCAGGGATATTGATCCTGATGAGGTAATCAAGGCTGTTGTTGGCGATAGGAAGCATGGCGAAGAAGAAAAATCCTGCAATGGTCATAAGGATCACGTTCTCTTTGATGCCGAAGACAGCCATTCCGATTCCGCTAAGAGCAAGGGAGAATGAAAGAAGCTTAACGAAGTGCTTCTTGATGCCCAGAGCACCAAGGACAACGCTTGTTACGAGCATTCCGCTGGCACAGATGGTCTCAATGGTTCCAAGTGTCTTTTCGTCCTTGAAAGCAAGTACCATAGGCTCAGAAAGAGTCATCATTATTCCGATAAAGCATGTAATAACAGATGTCATGATTATAAGAGTCATAATGCCTTTCTTGGCTTTGATCACTGCAAAACCCTCTTTGATGCCGTTCTTTAAAGATACATTCTCATCGCTCTTCTTGCTCTCGATACCTCTTCTAACGACTGCTGTAGTTGTTACAGTAAGGAAGAAAGTACAGATGTCGATGATAAGAAGAAGCTTAATGTCGCTTATGGCAAGGAGAAATCCTGCGATAATAGGAGAAAGAAGGTATCTCGCGCTTCCTGCGATACTTACAAGGCCGTTCGCCTTTGAATATTCTTCTTTGGTAAGCATATCTGTTACGGTTGCCTTGTAGGAAGGCTCCAAAAGTGCCGAGAAAACGGAACTTATGGTAACGCCTATGCAGATATCAAGAAGAGTTGCTCCGCCCATGAACATGCGGATCAGGATATATACGAGACCGATGGCGGAAAGGCCGTCACCGAGCATCATCAAAGTCCTTCTGTCATAGCGGTCTGCAAGTATTCCTGCAGGAACGCTTAATACCAGCATCGGAAGAAATGCCAGAAGCGTAACAAGTGACGTACAGGCTGCACTTCCGGTCTGCTTGTAAACATATACGCCGAGGCCGAAGCTTGTAAGTCCGCCACCTATGGATGATATGAATTCGCCTGCCCAAAGAAGCAGGAATTTCTTGAAGTTTGATTTCTCTGACATGGTATTTTCCCCTAGCTTTTGATTACTTTCACGAGGATAATACCAACCAAGTTATTAAATAATCATTAAACGCCGACAAGCATAAAAAAGGGAGCCCCGCAGGGCTCCCCAATCCTAATCGCGTAACAACGGCTTTACTGTGAAGGATAACCAATCAGGAAGGATCAATAGGCCGGTTCAATCAAACCGTAGTTGCCGTCCTTACGCTTGTAAATTACACTTACGACGTTGGTATCAGCATCCAAATAAACCAAGAAGTTATGCCCAAGCATTTCCATCTGCAAAATTGCGTCTTCCGAAGACATCGGTCTTAATTCAAATGTCTTTCTTCTAATTATCTTCTTCTCCTCTTCAAAGTCCTCAAAATCGAAATCAGAATCTGCTTCGTCTTCAAGGTAGCTTACGATCTGCGGGTAATCTTTCTTCTGCTTTAAGAATTTAGTCTTCTGTCTCCTTATCTGTGACTCAAGCTTATCAATTGTTCTATCAACTGCTGTAAGGATCTCTTCGTCTCTGGACTCTGCTCTGTAGATCCTGTTGTTGAGTTTAAGAGTGATCTCTACGACCATTCGGTCTCCCTCAGGTCTGATTCGTATATTGAAGGTGCCTTCCTCACCAAAGTACTTGTCGAATTTGCTCATCTTGTCGGCAATTTTCTTTTCAAGTCTCTCTCCGATACGAATGCCTTTTCCCTGCGTAGTGATCTTCATAAAATCACATCCTTCCCGTGATGTTTTCTAGAGGACTTTCGTCCTTGAATCAATTATAATTCATAACTTGTTTACAGATTGTAACAGTCATAACCACTTTATTTTCGAAAAAATGTTATAATAAAAAAGATGGGGCTTAAGAACGACTTAAGTCCCATCTTTATTATCCGAATATTGATATTATTCTTCGGAGCCCTCTGTCTTCTCAGGCTCAGAAGTCTCCTCAGCTGTCTCTTCAATTTTCTCTTCAACAGTTTCTTCAGCAACTTCTTCCTTTGCTTCCTCAATGACCGGCTCTTCAACCTTAGGCTCTTCAACAACTGGAGCCTCAACAACAGGCTCAACCTTGGAAGGCTTAACTTCACCAGGAGCATTCTCGGAACCCGGTTCAAACTTTGCACCGCAAGCAAAACAGAATGCATAAGCAAGCATGTTCTCCTTACCGCAGTTAGGACAAAGCTTAAGTCCCTTAGCAAAAAGGATCTTGAGCTCGCAATCTCTGATCTCATCATAAAGATCGCTTACAGCCTCACAACGTGTATTGATGTCCTTTGTTACGTCAACGGACATATCCTTATATTGTCCATAGTAAAGTCTTCCGATCTGATCGAAGTACTTTGCTATTACTCTGTTCTTCTCTTCGATAGACTTCTGATATCCTGAGATAACCTTAGTCTTTGGATCAAAAATTGCCATTTATAAATCCTCCTCAAGGAAACGATCAAATAAGATTATACACTATCCCGACTGTTTTTGCTTGCTATTCTTTATTTCCGGAAGCAGCCAAGTAGTTGTTCAGGTATCTCTCTTTCGGTCTGTTGGACATTATTATTCCGCTGGACATAACACAGACACTGATGATGATTCCTACTATGGCAGGAACTTCGGCCGAATGGATAACGCCGAAATATGACATGGATGTATAAAGAACAGGAACGATGGATAAAGATGCATCCACGATTCCGATAACCTTCATGACTCGTATGACCGGTGTTTCTTTTCTTCTGGTGATGATAAGTCCGTATATCGCAAAAGCATTTTTGAACGCAGCGAACGCCATAAAGCAGTAAACCAAAATGCCTCCGATCAAAACAACGTCTCCGACCAGATACATCCTTAAGCAAAGAGCGAGATATGCAGCTCCGATAAGGAAGATAAATCCGCCGCTTCTGTTGTGGATGGCAAATTCTATTTCAAACTTCTTAACTGAATCTTCTATGTTCTTGATATAGATATAATTCTTCATGGTCTTGTATCTGGCAAAACCCAGGAATACAAAATATACGGCATGCAAAATAAGCCAGAAGGATTCAAGATAAAAACCAAAGATCAACTTGAATACTGCAAGAATTGAGTTCGCAACAATAGAGATCGCGATAAGAGATACATTTATATCTTTATCCTCGACCCTGTTCCTGATCCTCTCAAAGATGTTATGTTTGCAAAACCTGTACATTTCCCTTAGATACTCTATAAATCTGGTGTTACATATATTATGAAACAACGATAATAATCCGCAATCCCTTAGAATCGAAAAGCGTAAGCGACTGTTTTTCGGAATTATTGAACAAAATGACGATTACTTGAAGTACTTGTTTTCGAAATTAAATACAGTCAAAGGCTTACTGTAGTAGTATCCCTGAAGGACGTCCGCACCCATGTCACGGATTACCTTTGCCTGGTTCTCGTTCTCGACACCTTCAACGCAGACCTGCTTCTTAATGGAGTGCGCAAGCATTGTGATAGCCGAGATAAATGACCTGTTAAATGCAACGGTATCCATATCGTCAACGAATGCTTTATCGATCTTGATCTCGTCAACAGGAAGCTCCCTTAAGTAGTTGAATGAGGAATAGCCTGTACCAAAGTCATCCAATGCGATCCTTACGTTCTCATTTCTGAGTCTTATGAGATTCTGACGGCACATAGCGATGTTTCTCATGAGGGATGTCTCCGTGATCTCCAAAAGGATATTCTTCGGAGAGAGATTATATCTTGCAAGAACGTTCAAAACATCGTTGGCGAAATCCCTTCTTACGAGGTCATCAGCAGTGACATTGATATGAACATAGAAATTCGGATCAGCACCGTTAGCGAGCCACTGGGCGCACTGACCTATTGCTTTATCGAGGATCCATGAACCGATTATCTCCATCTGATCAGTTGACTCGAGAGCATTAACAACTCTTTCAGGGTTAACAAGTTCACCGTTAGGAGCAACCCAACGAAGGAGTGCCTCTGCACCGCCCAAAGTCTCTGTCTTTGCATTGATGAGAGGCTGATAGTAAAGCTGGAAACTGTCCATGTTATTACGGATAGACTGTGAGATCTGAAGCTCGAAGTCCAGTCTTTCCTTAAGCTCTCTCTTATCGACAGGAGAATAGATAGCATACTTAAGTTTCTTATCCTGCTTAACCTTGTGAAGCGCGATCTCGGCGTTAACGAGAAGTTCGTCAACAACAGAACCGCAGGAAGGATAGATAGCAGCAGAAAGACCATAAGTAACGAAGAAAGATCCTCTTCCCATCTCAAGAGGCTGGATACTTTCTTCCTGAAGATAACTCATGTATTCAGCTACCTTGATCCTTGAAGCATGCGGCCAAAGGATACAGAAGATATCAACACCTATATGATAGATGGATGCTCCGTCAGGAAGATGCTTCTGGAGCATATTACCAACGGCGATCAGGATCTCGTTACCTGCAGATCTGCCGTAACGGTCATTATAGGAATGGAATCCGTTAATATCGATAAGAACAACTGCAGCAGAGAGAAGATCCTTGTTCCTGAATACGAGTTCAGCATCGGAGATAAGTCTCTCACGTGTAGGGAAACCGGTAAGTTCATGACAGGAAGCATTGCGCTCAACGCCCTCTCTTACCTCGTTCATTCTTGTAAGGTCAAAGACAGTACCTACGATCATGAGGGAATGTCTTGTATTGTCAAAGAAGCTCTTGCCTCGGCATGCGATCCAGATATTCCTGTCACCTTCAACCGGAACACGGAACTCTACGGAGAATTTCTCCTCCTGACCGTCAACTACCTGATGCATGATATCCCTGAAACGCTTACGGTCTTCAGGAACGATCTTGGAAGCGATAAGTTCAATAAGTTCGCCGTCCTGCTCTGTCGGGATACCCGGAAGTATCTCGTGGATGTTCTCTGAGAATACGATCTTACCGATCCTGTAGTCTGCATAGAACGTGATGGCGGATGTACCTTCGATCAGGTTTGTTCTGATGGACTCGTCCTCGACAAATCCAGTGATATCACTGAATGATCCGGAAATATATTGAGGGTCTGCACCGGGAACGCCGTCTTTATCGGCATCAGAAAGGCCGTTGGCATGAAGGTGGATCTCTCCTCTGTTGGCGGAAAGGAATCTGTATGTTCCGTCAAACTCGACTGATTCGTGATGGATAAAACTCTTGATCTCATCGCGAAGTCTCTCGACATCATCCTGATGGACAAATCTGTATATCTCATTAGAAGCATTCTTGATCTTCCATGAGGAAAGATCGAAATCTTCCATGATCCTGTCATTTACGTAAAGTGCATCGCTTATAACGTCATAGGTAAACAGATAATCGTTAATACCCTTGCTGAACAGCTGGCATGCGATGCGATCACGGAGAGTCCTTGATCTGTCTACCAATATACCGAAGATATAATTCTCCTTATCAACGTGGATAAGCTGCATATATGCTTCCACTTCGAGCATCTCAAACTGGGATTTACGGAGAGTATGGGAAATAGAGATGTGGTCAACATTTGAGAAGACCAGATCTTTGAATGCGTTCTGATATTTAGCTCCGATCACTTCCCTCTCAGTTTCAGGAATGAACTGGAGATAAGACGTAAGAAGGACATCCTGTGACGCGAGAGATCCTAAGATCTTTCTCATTCCGTCACTGAAGTACATTCTTTCTTCTCTCGGGATAACTATAAAATTGCATATGGAAAGGTCAGAGAAAAGAGGTTTAATCTCTTCAACTGCAGTCATTTCTAAGATCCTGAGCATCTCGTCTCTGGATCTGTAAAGGTCAGATTGCATCTCGTTCAATTTTGTGACTCCCCTAACAAGCAATGCTAAAGTTTATTTTATCAGATTCAGGGTATATGAGTACAGTTCTTTTTTGCTCTTACCTGTAAGTTTTGCAAGTTTGGCTGCTGTTTCTTTGGTGGAACAGCCCTCGTCAAGGAACTTTCGGGCCATAGCTTCGATGTCGATATCCTGACTGTCAGAAGATTCCTTTTCGCTCGTTGGTTCTAAGCAGATAACGAATTCGCCTTTTGGCGGAGTCTCGGTAAAATATTCTTTTGCTTCAGACATCTCGAGCCTTACGACCTGCTCGTATTTTTTTGTAAGTTCCCTGCAAAAAGCAGCCTTACTTTTCGAAAAGCCTGATTCGCAAAGGTCATCTATGGTCTTAAGAAGCCTGTGAGGGGCCTCGTAGATGATGATGGTCTCGTTATAGGATCTAAGAGCCTCGAGCCTCTCCTTACGCTCTTTGGCAGGAACCGGGATAAAACCTTCAAAGTGATAATATCTGGTATCAAGACCGCTTAAGACTAGAGCAGTGATGGCAGCTACAGGTCCCGGGACTGTGGTAACGGGAATGTCTTCTTCTATGCAGAGCTTAACAAGGTCTGAGCCCGGGTCACTGATGCAAGGCATTCCGGCATCGGAGACAAGAACGATGTTCTGGCCTTCCTTGAGCTTAGAGATCAGGACCGGTCCTTTGGCCGCTTTGTTGTGCTCGTGATAAGAAAAAAGATTTGCTTTGATGCCGAGGTTGGAAAGAAGTAGCCCTGTCCTTCTGGTATCTTCACATGCGACAAGATCAGCGAAGCCAAAGACTTCTCTGGCTCTGTCGGAGACATCTCCCATATTTCCTATCGGTGTTCCTACCAGATAAAGCAATTCAAATACCTCTGTTTCTTAAATCTCTGATGATTATACCATCAAATAAAACAATCGTCGTGAGGGTCGTTATAGATGTGTTTGGTGTATGTTGTCATCTCTGATCCGCCCTCTGTTTTCTCGTTAAGTATAAGTGGCGGCAGGATCTTAAGTTCCGTACTCTTGACTCCTCTTTTACCTGCAAGAAGGATCATGGAAGCCTGCTTATCAGAAAAAGAGTGGACCGTAAGAAGTCTTTCGGGTGTTATTCCCGCTCTCGAAAAAGCTTCCAAACAGTCTTTGAGGCGGTTGCCCTTCATGATCATCACAACAAAACCTGATGACGGAATAACTCTTGAAGCAGCACAATCAACGAAATCCTGAAGGCTGCCGTTTTCTTCAAAACGTCCGTTAAGACGCTCGATGGATTTTTCTTCGGATGCCGCCGTTCCTCTTTCCTTAAGGAAGAACGGTGGGTTAAAGACTACGATATCGTACTGCTTATTCTTTACTTCAGGACACAGTTCGCGGATATCGCAGTTATAAGCATTTAATCTCTTTCCGAGATCGTTGAGCTTAATGTTTTCGAGAAGGACCTCATAAGGTGCCTTCATAAGTTCCACGGCATCGACAGTTGTCTGTTCTTTCCTTCCGAGTATGAGGAGCGAGCAGGCACCGCAGCCGCTGCCGAGTTCCAAGACTTTGCAGGGTTTGGCGGTGACTTTGCCGAGGTTACCTGATGTTCCGCTGCGGACGAAAGAAGATGCGAACCAGGCCAAAAGAGCGCTGTCGGTTCCGAATCTGAAACCGTCTTTGAGCTGGTACATCTTAAGGCCTGCGCGTTCCAGGTCTTCCAATGTGCACTTTTCAAGGATGCTCTTAACCTCGTCCATTACCCTTTCCTCCGTCTGATACTAAAAAGGACTGCCTCCATAGAGACAGTCCTCGTTTTTTAGCTTTCTCTTGATTACTCAGCTGCGATTGCAGATACCGGGCAGTTAGCCTCACAAGCACCGCACTCTACACAAGCAGAAGCATCGATGTTGTACTGTGTATCTCCCTGGGAAATAGCACCAACTGGGCATCCCTCAGCACATGTGCCGCAAGAAATGCATGCATCAGAAATTACATAAGCCATAGACATTACCTCCTGAAGTATTTTTGCACAAACTCATTATACACTATTCTTGTCCGAAAATAAGAACAATTTGTAACAATTAAAGATCGTTTTCCGGATCGTCTTCTATGATGATTGCATCATCATCCTGCTGCTGCTTTGCAGGGCAAGGATTTGGACAGTTGCCGCAGGACTTCTCGGAGTCATTCATGTGACTGTTCAAAGGCTCAAGTTGTGCCCAATCGAAGACCTCGACTTCAGTCTCCTCCTCAGTCTCAAACTTTACGGTAACTTTCTCGAGAAGAAGGTTAACATCGGAAACGATACCTGTTCCGTGAGGAGTTCTGATCTTCTTGCCGTTTTTCGGAAGTCTCTTATGAGCATCCTCATATGCTTCTTTCTCGAACTGAAGGCAGCACATGAGACGGCCGCAGGAACCGTTGAGCTTAGTCGGGTTAAGGGATAAGCCCTGATCTCTTGCCATACGAAGTGATACAGGAGCGAAGTGGTCAAGGAATGTGCAGCAGCAAAGTTCCCTGCCGCAAACGCCGATACCGCCGACGAGCTTAGCCTGGTCTCTGGAACCGATCTGACGAAGTTCGATCCTTGCCTTGAAGGCAGCTGCGAGATCTTTTACGAGTTCACGGAAATCTACACGGTTATCCGATGTGAAGAAGAACACGATCTTCTTGCCGTCAAAAGCAAATACCGCATCGACCAGGTTCATGTTGAGCTTATGCTTATCGATGAACATCTGGCACTTCTCGTATGCCTCTTTCTCTTTTTCCTTCTTGACCTGATATCTCTCGATCTCCTTATCGGAAGCAAGTCTTAAGATCGGAAGGATCTCCTCTTCAAAGTTCTTGGTGTCGAGATCATAAGCTTCCTCAACAACGTGCGCCAGATCAAGTCCCAGAGAGGTCTCGACCATTACCGCGTCACCGATGTTGAGTTTCATGTTCTCGCAGGAGAACTTGTAGCTCTTACCCGCATCATGAAAGCGGACGTTTACTATCTTAGTCATGTTTTAACTCCTTCTTTAAGCCCAATAGCAGGTCAGTCAGAACGTAGATGTTATTAACATTCAGTTCAAGTCGCTTGAACACCGTGTTAACGTGACCTGATGCCTTGGCTAACTTATTAAGATCGATCGAAGGGTTGGAATCCAGAAATTTCAGGAATTCATCCCTGCGGTCGGAATTTTTTATGAATTTACTCTTCTTATCCTTACGAAGGATACTGAGATCTCCCAATATCCAGATGATAAAGAGCATAAGTTCCTCTATATTATCAGCATTTGAAGTAAAATACGAATACCTGTCATCCAGCACGTCTGTGTAGCTTTCCTTACCGATATTCATTACAAGTTCTATCATCTTATCTCTCATGACAGGCAATTCTTCATCGCCCAGAAGATCTACTGCCTTGCCGATGGAACCTGCCGCGAAATCACATGTGAACTCCAGATCGCTCTTTCTGAACTTGCCGTTAAAATCCTCTTTGTTCTTCCTTTGAAGAACTTCCATGATCTCGGATTTGGTATAGTTCTGAAGCTTATACTCCACGGTTCTTGATAGCACGGTCGGAAGAAGGCTGTCTGCTTCTTCGCATATAAGGATAAAGTTGATGTTTTCAGGCGGCTCTTCAAGGGACTTCAAAAGCGCGTTCTGACCTGCTTCGTTAAGCTCGTCGCCTTCGATCAGGTAGACTTTACGCTTGGAGATCTGAGATCCGATCCTTATATCAGAAACAACCTTGTTTCTGACATCCTCGACCTTGATCGCCTTCTTGTTCGGATCAAAAAGATGGATGAAGTCAGGATGGGTCTCCGCGTCAAAATACACGCAGTTGTTGCACTTTCCGCAGGCGCCGTCATCAGTCGGTGAAGAACACAAAAGAGCCTTCGCGAACTCTTTGGCGAATTCGTGACGGCCGCTTCCCTTCTCACCCGTAAAGAGCACTGCGTGACTCGGGTCACCCATGAACTCGTGCTTCAGACGGATCTTTATCTCATTTTGTCCTGTAAGTCTTTGAAAACTCACTTATATTCCTCGTAATATTTCTTTACCTTCTCGAAAACAACGGAAGGCTCGTCTTTTCCGTCGATTACCTTGATCCTCGAAAACTTCTGCGCTGCCTCAAGGTATCCCTTACGTACATCTTCCTGAAAAGCTGTTCCTAATGCTTCCATCCTGTCATCAGCCTCGCCTCTGATGCCTCTGCGCTCTAAGGCTACGCTTACAGGGATATCGATAAGGAACGTCAGATCAGGTTCAAGACCTGCAGTAGCGAGGTCGTTGAGCATCAGGACTTTTTCTGCGCCGAGTTTTCGAGCATAGCCCTGATAAGCATATGTGGAATCAAAGAACCTGTCGCAAAGAACGCACGTGCCCTTCTCGAGAGCAGGTCTTATGACTTCCTCTGTGATCTGTGCCCTGGCCGCCTCGAAAAGGAGCAGTTCGGTCAACGGACGCATACTGTCATTCTTCTTATTTAGAAGTATCTCTCTTATCTTCTCGCCGATGACGGTTCCGCCCGGCTCACGGACAACAAGAAAATCCACGCCCTTGGATTCAAGATACTCCTTGAGCATCTGAAACTGGGTGCTCTTGCCGCATCCGTCTATTCCTTCAAATGTAATGAAAAGTCCTCTGTTCAAAACGGCGACCTCTCTTAATCAAGCTTGACGTTACGGATATCAGCGATCTCGAGCCAGATCTCTTTCTCGATACGCTCGATGTCCTTATGGATATCGTCGATTGTCTCTTCAGCCTTAGGAGCCGGCTTCGGAGCATCCTTATACTGCTTGTTCCTGTAGCCGTCATTATTATTGTTATAATTCTTCTTACGGTCGTTGTTTCCGAAGTTCTTGTTCCTGCGGAAATTATTGTTACCGCCTTCCTTGTTCTGGGAAGGTGCATTTTCCTTATTTACCGGCGCCTGATTTGAACGGTTCTCGTTATTGCCGCCGTTATTATTGTGGCGGTTTCTGTTATTCCTTCTTCTGTAATTGTTTCTGCTGCCCTTTTGGTAGTTGTTATTTCCGGATGCCTGATTATTGTTATTTTCAGCCATTTTCTCCTCCTAAACACTTCTTGGTCATTAAAGATTATATATTTATAAGGTCAAAACGTAAACTTTCGAAGTTTTTTGACACTTTTTTCCGTCGGTATCGAAACATCGATTTCCTTGAGTTCCGACAGAGGGATCAGAACGAATGCCCTCTCAAACATCCTCTCGTGAGGAACTATAAGCCTTTTGCTCTTTATCTTCTCGTCACCGTACAAGAGAATATCAAGATCAATGGTCCTCGGACCGTTCTTGATAGTCCTTACCCTGTGAAGTTCCGCTTCGATGCTCTGGGACAGATCCAGAAGTTCAATAGGCTCAAGATCGGTATCGAAAGATATGCAGATATTATAGAAATCATCCTGATCGGCATATCCCACAGGCTCTGTCACGTATATTGACGAAGCCTTGATATCTCTTATCCTTCCGGAATCCCTAAGAAGCCTTACCGCACTTCTTAAGTTCTCCTCCTTGTCCCCCATGTTGCTTCCCAGGGACATGTAGCATTTAGCTGTGGCTTTCTCTTTCAATCCTGACCTCCATAGAACCGAATGTTCCCGCAATGGGAGCTTCAGGTTTTGAAACATTGATGACCGTCTTCTTGATCCTTGGATCAAATGCAAGGACCTTTTCTGCGATCGTCTGTGCAAGACGCTCGATGAGGTCACAGTCAGCTTCCTCAACAGTGTCTTTTATGATATCGAAAACAACCGAGTAGTCTACGGTATCTTCGATCTTATCCGTATAGCATCCGTCGATGGTCGGATCAAAATAAAGTTCGCAGGTAATGATGAACGGCTGTCCGTTCTGCTTCTCGGATTCAAGACAACCGACGTGTCCCGTAAACTTCATGTCTCTCATGATTATGCAATCCATCTTAGAAATCCTCCCTCATTACTTTGCTATAGGCCTTAAGTGCATCTACCGTTTCTTTTACGTCGTGTACGCGGATAACTTTAACTCCCTTTGCGGCTCCTGCCAGAGCTAGTCCCACGGAACCAGCGGTCCTCTCCTTCGGCTGGGTGTTACCTCCCAGAAGGAAATCCACTATTCTTTTTCGAGAGACACCGAGAAGGATATTATCGTACTTATCAAGTTCTCTCATGAGGCTTATGTCATCTTCTCTCGAGGTACCGAAGCCGACGCCCGGATCAAGAAGGATCTGATCATCAGTGATGCCTGCATCGTGAGCGATCTTAAGAGACTTCTCATAGCAGTCGTTCTTGAAACTTATGATGTCATCGTACTCAAAACCGAAAGCATTGGACATCAATACTGCACCTGCTTCATATCTTTTGGTGATCTTTGCTATCTCAGGTTCTCTTCGAAAACCCCATACGTCATTTACGATATGTGCGCCTGCCTTTAAAGCTGCTTCTGCAGTTGCGGCCCTGTAGGTATCAACGGAGATCTTAACGTCAAACTCGGAAGCGATCCTCTCGATAACGGGAGCTACTCTCTCGATCTCTTCATCAGCGGTTATCTCTACGGAACCGGGTCTGGTGGACTCGCCTCCGACATCGATGATCTCGGCACCTTCATTTACCATTTTCTCTGTCCACTTCAAAGCAGAAGAAAGATCGTTATGATCGCCGCCGTCAGAGAATGAATCAGGTGTCACGTTAAGGATACCCATTACGACCGGCAGACCCGTGAGGTCGATATAACCGTCTCTAATCTTCCAGATATTCATTTAGCCTCCGATACGCTGTCTGTTGATGAGAGCGAGAGCTTCGTTTCTTGTTCTCGCGTCTGTACGGCAGCCGCCGCGCATAGCAGAAGTTACTGTCATTGAACCAGGCTTCTTGATACCTCTCATCGTCATGCACAGGTGCTCAGCTTCGATAACGACACATACGGATGACGCGTCAACAGCTTTGATGATCTGATCAGCGATCTCAGATGTAAGTCTTTCCTGGAGCTGAGGCTTCTTGGAAAGTGTATCAACGATCCTTGCAACCTTCGAAAGTCCGAGGATCTTACCGTCACGCGGAATATATACGACGTGTGCCTTTCCGTGGAAAGGAAGCAGGTGATGTTCGCACATGGAATAGAACGGGATATCACCGATCAAGATCATCTCGTCGTTGCCTTCTTCGGTGAACGTCTTGATGTCCTTGTTGATATCTCTGTGAAGTCCTGCGAATATCTCCGCATACATTCTTGCTACTCTAACAGGAGTGTCCTGAAGACCTTCTCTGTCAGGATCTTCACCGATAGCTTCCAGGATCTGCCTTACGGCTGATTCGATCTTAGGAAGATCCATATTCTTCAAGCTTTCCTCAGGGATCCTTGGATCAGAATTGTAATCGTACATTTTTCATACCTTCTTTAACTTATAGATTCTGTTTTTTTCTTCTGTACTCCATTGGAGTCATGCCTGTCTGCTTTCTGAAAGCGACATTAAATCTTTGCGGGCTCGAAAAGCCTGTCTGTGCTGCTACACCGGAAACCTTGATCTCGTTATTCTCCAAAAGCTCGCATGCTCTCTCGATCCTCTTTTTCATGAGATATGACATAGGGCTAATGAGAAGCTCGTCTCTGAATGCTCTCGTGAAATATCCCTGACTTAAGAATACATAGGAAGCTGCATCCGCAACGGAGATTCCGCGGTCGAAGTTTCTGTCGATATAATCCTTGGCGATGAGAACGAGTTCTCTTGCCTTGCCGTTCTTAACTCGTAAGCTCTCCTCCCATTCGCTCTTCATGGCTCTTGCGAGAGTTACCATCAATTCAACTGTCATGATCTGCATCATGAGCTCTTTGTTAAGAAGCTGGCTTTTGCTCTCTTCAACGATCCTTTCAACGATGGAAGTGATGTTCTTTTTATACGCACCGGAGATGATGATGTACTTGCTCTTTGAAGGATCAGCATCACCGTCGTTGGATGCGAAGTCCAAAAAGTTTTCGAGAGGTGTCTGAGCCATGATATAAGGAACTGCAACTGACGGACCGCTATGAGGCTTATCGGTGTTTTCGACCTTAGGCTGGCTCATCTGATTAATTGCTTTTCCGGCAACTTCGATGTCTCTCGAGAAACCGAAATAAAGAACGAACATATCAGCCTGTCCGGAGATGACTTTTACTGCATGCTCGGTATTCGGACGAAGGATAAGTATCGAACCTTTTTCGAGAATAAAAGTATGCTTGCCTTCGATAGTAAATTCGACTCTCCCGCTTCGAAGGCAAAGAAGCTCGTGGGAACTGTGCCTGCTGGATGTCGTTACCGGTGTTGTCTTTTCAAGGGTATGCTCGATACCTTCGAAAACGACCGGCAATGCACCGGATGCCGAGACGATAGAGTTCTCTATTGCTGGTAATAATTCGTCAAACATTCAATGCCTCCTTAGATGAAAATGATATTGTCGATGTAGATCTCACCGTTTCTGGAAGAATCCTCGATATAGATCTTGAGTTCGTCCAACTTGATGTTGCCCTCGCCCTCGTAGTCCAGGATAAGTGTCTGCCAAGTAAGCTGCTGCTTGATGTCAGCCTCACCCTTGAAGCCTTCGATACGAAGCTTCTTCTTTGTCTGCTCCGGGTTAAACACATCGATGGAGATCCTTCTTCTTCTCGGAAGTTCCAGAGGTCCCATAATGGAAGAATATGAGAGCACCGGTTCGAATCCGTATAGACTGTTTTCAGTCTCGTATTTGATATGAAGCGAACTGCTTCCTTCTGTCTTATTCATGGTGTCGACATCGATCGCACCGTTACCCTTGAAGGTCCTGAATACCTTAAGCCTCTCAAACTCATCATCGCGTGTTTTCTTACCGACAAAAGTAAGGTTGTCGCATGATGCAAAGAACAGGTCAGGCGAATAGAATGCAGGATCTCTGTCGAACCTGAACGGCAGTACAGGAAGATCCATAAGGTTCTTGAATGTTGCCTCGTGAGGGAACGGATTAAATCCGTAAGTTACGCTGGTTGGTTCGCGGATATCGTCACGCCATACCATAACGCGTACACCGTGAAGGATCTTTGCCTTTGCAGGATAGAATACTCTGTCCTCACCGCAGACTGAAAAGCCTCTCAGGATGGACTCGTTTTCTGCAAGTCTTAAGCCGTCAGCAAGGTTATCAAAACTCAAGATGAGCTTATTGCCCGCACGCTCTGCACCGACACACTCAGGACATGACTTAGGCATCTTCTGCGTGAAGTGATTACCGAGTGCGACAACCGACAATCTCTTACCCAAAGTAAAGCTCTTCGTCTTATCAGGAAGGAGAAGATCATGACAGCTGACGATACCTGTCGGCATTGTAAGTCTACGCAAGAAAGCAGTCAGATTCTCATTAAATTCCAATACGGAATAAGGCTCATCGATATCAACTGCATCCGGGTGCATGGCAACCACAAAGAAAGACGGCATAAGGTCATCTTCCATTACTTCCTTCGGCTCGAAAACACTGACCAGTGTCTCGAGAAGACCCATGAGCAAGAGGTCATATCTGGAGAATTTCCACTCCTCGTTATTCGGAGCAAAACACATGCCGCGGATAGTAAGTCTCGAAAGCGGAGCAAGCTTCGCATTGTACATCGTGGACACGCGGAACTTTGGTTTGATGTAACGAACTTCTTCCTTCTTTTTCGAAGAGGTCTCTTTTCCGAAAAGGTTAAAATCAAGAGACATCGCAGCACTTGCGGAAAGCGGCTCGGATGTCTTCTTATCGTCCTTCTTGCCCGATTCGGAGTTAGGGAAATCAAGAGTGGAACCGTCATTATCTTCGTTCGTGAGTTCCTGGAGTCTTTCCTTCTTCTCAAGGTCAAAATCCATGACTTCCTTGTTCTCTTTTATCTCAGTCGTAAGCTTGGCGATCTGGTTTCTCTCCTTATCCTCGTCAAGCAAAGCTTCGTATGTATTCTTGTCGATCAAAAGACCCTGTGATTCCAAAAGATCGTGAAGAGCAACTTCGTGTTCGGTTGCTTCCTTGCAGATCCATGAAAGGATCGTGGAATCAGCACAGGAAAGATCTACTACTCCGACAGGATAATGGATCTGCTCAGCAAGTTCATAAGCAAACGAGAATGCACTTGAAGATACGAGCGACAATTCCTTAGTGTCGGTAACCTTGATCCAGCTTACATCTTTGTAGTATGACTTAGGCTCATACGGAAGATCTTTCATCTCGTCATTAAGACCATTTCTCTGAGGAGTCAGGAAACGGATAAGGCTCATGACATTTCTCTTCATCGGAGCTGCCGGAGCATTGGCCTTACAGATCGGAACAGAAAGAAGTTCCGAACCTAAGAATACCCATACGTCTCCGCATCGGATATCCTTGATCGTCACGTTCTCCGAAAAGCATGTGAAGATGAAAGTATATGTATCGGTAGACGCCTTGTAAGGCGGAACTTTAAACTCAAAACGACCCTTGCCCGAAGTAGTTGTCTCCAGACTTAAGATAACACCGTACTCGGTATCGAGTTTTGAAACTCGTCTTCCGTCGGTAGGATCTTTTACGATCTCCAATGTTATCGTGGCACTTGGCGCTGCATAACCGTTGATGACAAGTTCAACTCCCTGTTGAAAGACACTCTTCTCGGTAAGCCAGCTTGGCAAAACGATAGGGTTTATATCCATTTGTGCGACCCTCTTTTATTACTTTTTTCCTAATTTATTATTATACATAATGGCTTAATTTTTTTCACGTACGTTGTGAAAAAGACGAAAATATCAAAAAGTAGACAAATTTTCATTAAAAACAATAAAATTTAATTGGAAATGAGAAGAAAATGTGATATATTCCTTACAAAATTGTGAAATGGTTGCGCTTTTTTGAAGTATGTCGGAGGGCTTCATATGAACTCAGAACCATATGTATACACGTCAAACACCGCAGTAGAGGGCATTCCGTACGAAAACGTTCGTCAGGAAAAGCAAAACGATTTTTTCTGTTTTCTTTCAGATTTTGACCTGACCGATCGTTACCACCGTCCAATAATCGAGCCACATTACCAAGCTTATCTCGAATTGATCTATGTCGTTTCCGGAGAATTAAAGACAATTATCAACAACGAAACTCTCATGGGAGTATCGGGTGATCTCATTGTTATCGCTCCTGGCGAAGTGCATTCTTTCGAGCGTAAGAGAGGTTGCAAATACGTATGTATACAGGTAGATCTTCCGTTCATCTTCAGCGGTATCCTCTCACCTGTCGAGTTTAAGTATCTCCTTCCGTTTAATTCAAACAACTTCCCTTCAACTCACATCTTCAGAGCTGAAGAGATCGACATGACGGATATTCCTAAGCACATCAAGACTGTATATCACGAGAACGAGAGTAAAGACCGTCTCTCACGTCTTTCCATAAGGACAAGTCTTTCAGCTGTTTGTCTCTACATCCTTAAGAAGTGGGAATCCATGAGCAACAACGAAGACCTCGAGCCTAAGAACAGCAAGCTTGCAAAACTTGCTCCTGTCCTTGAAGTCGTTAACCGCGAATATAACAGGAACATCAGAGCTATTGAGATGGCTAACCTCGTTCATATGAGCACCAGCTATTTCTCCCGTTACTTCAGCGCAGCTGTCGGAATGGGATTTACTGAATACCTTAACTTTGTAAGGATCCACGAAGCTCAGCGTCTTCTTGTTTCTACAGATGATACGATCGCAGAGATCTCATTTAAGGTGGGATTTTCCAACACGAGTTACTTCATCACACAGTTCAAGAGACAGTTCCAGACTTCTCCTAAAAAGTACAGACAGCGTTATTCAAATAAATAATTACTTGGCGATAATAACGTTGACTCCATGCTCATGGAATTCTTCAACGTCTTCCAGCTTGATCTTGGAATCAGTAATAAGGTAGTCGATCCTCTCGATCGGGATAAATGCAGATGCAGAATCCGCACCGATCTTTGTAGAGTCGACAAGTGCTACTATGTGCTTACATCTTTCAGCACACATTCTCTTTAATTCCAGCTCGAAAAAGTTGTTTCCCGAAAGACCGATGTCTGCGGAACAACCGTTACCTGATACAAAATAGTAATCACCGCTCAAACGGTTAACCATCTCACGGCTTACAACTCCCTCGATCGCACCTGAGTGTGGTCTCAGCATGCCTCCGATGAGGATGATGGATTTGAAGTTGTTGTGATGCTGAAGTTCCATAGCGGTATGGATACCGTTCGTTACTACAGTAACGTCGTCGGTGTACTTAAGATACGGTATCATATGAAAAGTCGTTGAGCTGGCATCCATGAAGATCGTATCGCCGGAACCTACAAGTTCAGCTGCTGCACGACCGATAGCTGTCTTCTCATCAACGTGGGTAATGGAACGCACCATGTAGTTTTCAGTGAACTGCTCGTGCTTCTCCTGAGGAAGCTTAACACCACCATGGTAACGAACGATAGCGCCCTCCCTGGCGAGATCTCTAAGATCTGTACGGATAGTCGCGCCTGTAACACCGAGCCTGTCAGAAAGCTCAGTTGTCTTGATAGTTCCGACCTCAGCCAAGAGGTCAAGTATTTGTTTTCTGCGTTCCAAATTAATCATGGTGACATAATAACTTGCTGTTTTCACTTTGTCAATCAAATCTTTCATTTGTTTTCACTTGATAACAAAGATCTACAAAATCACCAAAATCGGGATCAGTGGCTTAACATTATCTCATCAATTGTGGATACGGTTATAAACGTATTGTCGCCCAATCCTTTTATATATTCCCTGAACTTCTGAAGTTCGAAATAAGTAACATAACAGATGATCGTCTTGTTTCCGCCTGATACAGCACCGGACGAATCCATGATGGTGCATGTCTTTTTCATATCCTTACGGATCCAGTTGACGATCTTATTAGGATTTTTGGTAATGATGGTAACCTGCTTGATCGCTTCAAACCTGTCGGTAAAGTGATCGATAACTGCAGTCGCTACGATATAAACGAGAAGACTTAAAAGCGAACTGTTTCTGTTTATGAGGAAGAATGCCGCGAGATAAACACATGCGTTAAATACGAGAAGTATTCCCGTCATGCTCATGTTTATTCCCTTCTTCTCGGAAAGCTTACTGACGATAAGGTTCGCGAGTATCTCTGATCCGTCGATACATCCTCCGAATCGAAGGATTATGGAAAGGCCTCCACCAAGGATCGCGCCTCCGAAGATAACTGCGATAAAGTGCTCTGTGTTAAGCTCAAAACTGATGGCTTCAAATATCGCGAGACCTGCCATATAAGCAAGAGATCCCGTAACAGCTTTTATAAGAAATCTTCTTCCCATCTTCACTCCGCCGATGATCAAGAACGGCAGAAGGATAATGAATACAGACAACGACAGATTAAGTCCCGTAAGCTTACTTACGATGATCGCGATACCCGCTGTTCCGTAATCGATCGCATCGTTAGGAAGGAGGATGCATGCAACGGAAAATGCCGCCATGAATGCTCCGATTATTATCATGAATAATGAGAATATCAATTCGTAAAAACGCT
The DNA here is from genome assembly GCA_947303255.1 of uncultured Clostridia bacterium. Taxonomy (GTDB): domain Bacteria; phylum Bacillota; class Clostridia; order Saccharofermentanales; family Saccharofermentanaceae; genus Saccharofermentans. The sequence goes on from CAMYXL010000011.1 coordinate 40,210, forward strand.
TGTTCATCTGCTTTTTTAAGATCAACGAATGAGTATGTCGCCAAGTATCTTATCTTCCCAGTCGAAAGACACTTCAACTCCTGACATACACGCTATGGAAGCTAGTCCGTGAACGGATGACCATAACGACAGAAGATCTATTTCCTTTTCTTCTTTTGTCTTTTTTAAACCATGTTCCTTAAGATATTTTTTGTACGTATCCTTAAGAAGGAGAAACGGAGGATAATCGTCCTTGTTATCACTCTGAAGATGAGCCGTTATATTTTGATTTCCGAAAAGGAACTTAAAGTAGTCCGGATTCTTCACAAAGAAAGTCACGTAGCTTTTTCCCATGTTAACGAGTTTTTCATCAGCGTTCGAACTTTCTTCCAAAGCTTTTTCGAGAACTTCCATAAAACTGTCGGTGACACTTTTTTTCATGGCTTCCAAGAGCTCTTCCTTATCCTTGAAATGAGAATAAGGCGCAGCATGAGACACGTTGCAGAAAGCCGCAACTTTACGAAGCGAGAGACTTCCCTCACCGCTTTCATTTATGATCTTTATGCCGGCATCGATAAGAGCCTGGCGAAGATTTCCATGATGATAACCGTCACCCATCAGATTGATTTCTCCTTTATCTGTTTTAATATATCACAAGTCATCAAAGGATTCTCCCAGAGAGGACTATGGGCCGCATTAGAAATCTTATAAAACCCTTTGTCAGGAGCCGTCAATTTGTCGCAATAATCCTCGACAAGTTCCCACGGACAGTTGTAATCATATTCACCGCTTATGAAGTATGCAGGAACTTCAAGTTCAGGTATCTCTGTTCTGTAATCATAGTTTTTACTCTCTGTTTCGATCGGAGCTTTATCGTACATCTTAAGGCTTGGGACATATCCCAGTTTCTCTTTGATCGTATAGCATCTGCATGTGAGAACAGGAATTACGATACCTTCGAATTCACTTTTATTTCTGATGGTTCCGCCGCCTGCTTCATGTACGAGTTTTACGTATGTTCCCCAGTCATTGCATTTGACCGAACCGTCATCAAGATGAGTAACGGCACTTTCAAGTTTTTTTAGCGAATTCTTATCATCATTATCCGTAAATGTCTTCTTCATGAACTCATACATCAGCGTATCATTCTCACTTGAATCGGTTACACACTGAGCCATTCCGATATAAGCGTAATAATCTTCAGGGTATTCCTTTACTGTCTTCAGTGCGATCTTTGAGCCGCCGGAAAACCCCATGATAAATATCTTTTCTCTCGAAAACCTTTGCTTCAGATACAAGGTTACATCGTGAGTATCTTTAATGAGATTTTCCATTGTGATCTCGTCAGTATTTATGTCACTTCCGTACGCGATCCCCATTCCGCGGTAGTCCCAGTAGACGACCGTAAACTCGGATTCCAGATCCATATCTTTATACTTGTCGGTGAGAAAATAATCATCAGTGCCGGGACCGCTTGAGACCAAAAGAAGGACCGGATTATCCGTGTTCTTGCTGTTGATGAAAAAGCCGTTTGGTGCACCGTTTATATCCATGACAAACTTCTCGGAAAGACTTTTCTCTCCGTCGTATTTTCTTATCTTACCCGGGCTCATTATTGCCCACACGGCAAATAAGATCACTAACAGTGCAACTATTCCGATCGCGACTCCCATGATTATCCTCCGGCTTTTTTTCATTTCATCAGTCTCCTATCTTTACAGTGTCAAGATGATTATATCAGTAATCTTTACACTGTCAAGATGAAACAAACAGGGATATTCTTGATAACCGTGATAGAATGTTTATCAAAAAGGTCAAAACGCATGGAAGATAATATGTTTTATGAAGGTCTGGTCGAAGAAGATATCGATAAGCTTCTAAGATCACCAAAAAGCGATCTACATAATCACTCAACAAAAGGATGCCGCATTGCCTGGCTGGAAAATAGGATCAACAGAAGCCTTCCGAAGCCGCCAGAAGTTTTCGACGGTCTTTGGGGAATGCAGGAATGGTTCACTTCTGAGATCAAGCCTTACTGCAGCGGCAGCGAAGGAATAATCATGAGGTGGGAAGGTTCTTTCGCGGAAGCTAAGAGAAACAACATCACCAGATTAGCTATGAATTTCGGAGCAGCGGAGATCGAGCTTGTAGGCGGCATGGATGTCTTCAGGAAAATGGTCGACGGATATCACCAAGCTTATTGTCCGGATAGTGTTTTCGAGCCGGAACTTACATATGTATCCATGTGTGATGTTGATGAAGAGGTTTCTAAGATCGAGCAGTATATCTCGGACGGATATTTTAAGTCCATTGATGTGTGCGGCGGTGAGGATATTAAGCCTGTGGAAGATTTCCTGCCGCTATACAGGATGGCGGAAAAGTATCATCTGATAAAGAGGATGCACATCGGTGAGAGCGGCTCTGCAGAGGACGTAAGACGCGCCGTTGAGACTTTGAGTCTTAATGAGGTTCACCACGGAATCCATGCTTCGACTTCTGATGAAGTCATGAGGTTTCTCGCGGATAATAAGATACAGCTGAATGTCTGTCCGAGCAGTAATGTCATGCTCGGATATGCGCCAAGCTATAAAGATCATCCGATCAAGGTACTCTACGAAAACGGTGTCAGAGTAACGATCAACACTGATGATCTCCTGATCTTCGACAGCTCCATCGAGAATGAATATCTGAAACTATACCGTGCGGGTAATCTTAGTGCAGAACAGCTCGACGAGATTCGTAAGATCGGATTAGGAATCGCGTAATACGAGAGGCTTTATCTTCGAATAAAGGAAGTTGAACAGGACGATGACGAAGATCCCCACAAGTGATCCGAAGGCTACGTCGCTTAAGTAATGTGCGCCCAGAACTATCCTCGACAGACTGATAAGCACGGACAGAGCAGCCGCGATAATGACGAGGACTTTGTCCCTGTTCCTGAGCGCAGGAAACACACATGATAAACAAGGAAAGATCAATACGTTGAGCATTGCGTGAAGAGCGTGACCACTGAAAAATGAACCCAGATCATCAGATATGAGACCATACTTCTGACACGTCTCTTCACTTATCTTCTTAAACGTATACCACTCCCTGAAACCGATACCTTCATAGCCCATGAGAGTTATGTAGAAACGCGGCCTTTGATCAAGTTGCTTAACGAGCATCATGGAGTAGAAAGATACCGTCATCGTAAAAAGAACGCATATGATACGAAGTATCGATTCTTTCTCGTAATGCTTTCCGTTCAGAAGGATACCGATCGGATAAAGCGGAAAGAAATAAAGAAATCCCTTGGTGATCATCTGCTTAACGGTTACAGTCTCGATCCCTATAATGCTTCCGAGGACAGTGCCGTTAAATAATCCCCCTACTCCAAGAGAAGCCGTGGAGATCGCGAGGTACGTGCATATGATAATGGCGATGATTAGTTTTATCTTGCCGGGTCTACTCGAGATTATCTGCCTTAGAAGTGCACCTATGAGAAACACGAACGAGCCGTTAAAAAGATATACGCCTACAGTTGATACCACCAGGGACACCGGCTCATTAAGAGTAAATAGTCTGACAGATATCTGAAGGTCAAAAAAACTTCCCGCAAGAAGCATCACCAGCCAAAAGACTGTGATTACGAGTGTGATCCTTTTTGCTTCTCTTTTTGACATACCTGCCTCCATTATTGAACACGTTTAATAATATCACAGTCCCTTCCGTTATTCAATCATTCTTCTCGAATAATCCGCGGCAAGTTAAAAGGACCGACTTCCCTCTCGGAAGATCAGTCCTTTTGTTCAGTTTTTCCTCATCCCATGTCCTTCCTACTCGTCACTTTTTTTGGTGACTTTTCGGGTATAGTCTTTGGCATTTATCACCACAGCAACCGAGAAAAATACCGTTATAAACATCGGGATCACGGCATATCCGGCACTTATAGTTCCTTTACTTCTCAGCACCAACAGACCTGATGCTATCGTAAGTCCGCAGCATATCATCTCCATTCCAAACAGGATGATAGCTCTGATGATCGCCTGTTTTTTCTGCTTGTCGGCATAATCAGCGATCCTTAGTAATGTCTCTTTCGTTTCCTTATCCACGTTCTCAGCCTTCCTTTCACCGTCAATGATCTCTCTGATGTCTACTTCATAGTAGTCAGCAAGTTCCACAAGAAGCGTAAGATCCGGCATGGTGTTTCCGTTTTCCCAACGTGAAACACTTCTTGATGTTGTACCGAGCATGGAAGCTATCTCTTCCTGAGTCTTTCCTTTTTCTTTCCTTAACTCTTTCAGAAAACTTCCTATCTTCACCTGATCGATCACCGGAACTACCTCCTTTTGATGATGATTATCTGCCTTTCCTTCTCGAAAAAACACGTCACAGACTGAGAATTCCCCATTTTTTCATACCCGACATCCCTGTCCTGTCCGAAAAAGGCCGCCAAAATCATTATAATGCAAAAAAAATCTGCAAAGCCCATAATGAACTTTGCAGATGTTGGCTGCCGAACTAGGATTCGAACCCAGACAGACGGTGCCAGAAACCGGAGTGCTACCCTTACACAATTCGGCAATGTTGAGTCAATCAACGGCACTTAGTATAGCAAAGAGCCAAACTAAAATCAATAGGGTGTTTCTTTATTTTTCAAGGGTTGATCTCAGGAGATTTCTCAATGAGACCTCGTTCCACAAGACGGTTATATACTTTCGTGAAGTCTTCCATCATCGGGATCTTCATCTTAGGGTTACGCAGAGCATACGCAGGATGGTATGTCGTCATGATCTCATATCCGTTCTTCTCTGTGAAAACTCCCCTTACATCGCCCATCAGAGGCTTCTCGTTAAAGAATCCCTCATAGGCCGTAGAACCGCACAAGAGGATGATCTTAGGATTTACGAGGCGGAACTGCTTAGCCAAGTGCTTCTTGCAGGCCTTGATCTCATTCGGAAGCGGTCTCCTGTTTTGCGGCGGACGGCACTTACAGATATTACAGATATGATAATCCTCATCTTTAATACCGAAGGACTTGATGAGATGCTGCAAGAGCTTGCCGGATCTTCCGACAAACGGCTGACCTTCCAGATCCTCGCTCTCACCCGGAGCTTCGCCTATTATCATCAAAGGAGCAGTCTTGCCGCCTCTGTAGATAACGACGTTCGTTCTGCCCTTGCAGAGCTCGCAGTCTTCGCAGCTTTTGCACTCCTCTTCGAATTCAGACCATTTCGCTTCAAAATCATCCATGGGGACACTCACCTTTTTGTTTTTATATAGTTTAACATATGCTACAATCCCATACATGAGACTCGACAAAATGCTTGCCAATTCAGGATACGGAACCAGGAGCGAGGTCAGGAAACTGATCATGCGCGGGCTTGTCCGTGTCAACGGAGATATCGTAAAGGACATCGGTTTCAACGTATCTGAGAACGACAAGACAGAGATCGGTTCAACTGAAGTTACCGCGAAGACTTATCTTTACTACAAACTCGATAAGCCTGACGGATATCTTACCGCCATGGAAGACAAAAGACTTCCGACCGTCGCAGATCTCATCCCTGATAATCTTAAGACAAAGAAATTATCTCCTGTCGGAAGACTTGATTATCACACGACGGGACTTCTTATTATCACCAACGACGGCGAATTATCACACAGGCTCACGAGCCCGAAGTACGAAGTCGAGAAGACTTACCTTATCGAATACGAGGGCGAGCCTTTGACTGATGAGCATGTGAGGATCTTTGCGGAAGGTTTTTCCCTTGAGGATACGGGCAAGAAGATCGAGCTTAGGCCTTCGGTGCTGAATGTTTTCGAGAATAATAAATGCGAGCTCACGATTACTGAGGGAAAGACCCATCAGGTTCGAAGGATGCTCGCGAAATTCAACAGATCCGTAGTTGCCTTAAGACGCGTAAGGATCGGAAATATAGTTGTTCCGGAAGGTAAAGAAGGAATCCTTGAAGAGTTCACCGAAGACGAACTTCAGGAACTTATGACAATTCTTTCAATAAAGAAGTAAGGTATTCTTCAGCAGGCTTTTTGTTGTCGCCCTTTATGCCGAAGCTGAATACCAGCGTAGGCTCCGACTTAGGCCATTTATTCGTATAGCCCATCTTCTCGATAAACTCAGGATCTTTTACTTCAAGACCGATAAGTTTCTTCGTCCTGTCAGCAGTCTCAAGCTCGGAATAATCGATATTACCAGCGCCCATGTCCTCCTGATACTTGATGGACAATTCAACGGATTCATATTCACTGTAGTAGATTGGCGTGATCTTCTCGTACGCCTGATCAAGAAGCTGATCCTTGAGCGCCTCATAATAGTTCGTCATGTCGTCCATGTTGCCGTAGAAATAATAAACGGTCGCTTCATCAGTAACGACGATCTCAGGATTACTCAGAAACAGTACGCTCGAAGAAGTCTCCGCATACGCATTATTCGTCTGACCCTGATCGTTCGGAACCGCCAGGTCGACATCAGCCACATATGGATGCTTGAATCCGAAGTCGAGAAGGCGCGCCTCGATATTGTCGCCGTCAACCAGAAAGTGACCGACCGAAAGCACAGCGATATCTTCCTTCGGAGTAAAGACAACGCGCTTAACGATAAAGAAAAGGCAGACGAGAGCGACAATTACGATCAGATACTTATACCATGTATAACCGATATAGTTCTTCCACTCTCCTTTTGTCTTTCCAAGAAACTTAGGTTCCGCTTCACGCTCCGCGAGAGCCTTGAGCCTTGCCTGTTCTTTTCCTGTGGCCACATCGAAAACATACGACAGGTCCACCATCTTCTGCTCACGCTCTGTATCATCCTTGATGGTACGCGCGCGCTTGGATAACTGCCAAAACTTCTCATCGATCTCATAATCGTTGGCATCAGAATCGAGGCCCAGATATTTCAGGGCCTCGTCTTTTCCGATACCAATTAATTCGTCAGAAACTTTGATCTTGTTATCCTTTTCTTCTGCCAATTAAAACTCTCACTTTCGATTAGAGGTTGTTGATAATAGTCACAAGAAGAACAATGGAACCGATAACTACCTCGATAAAACCGATTATGGTTGCTGCAATACCCAAACCAAAGGCTACCTTAGGAAGAGCACTCTTATCATCCTTCTTGGCACCGATGCTCATGATCAGACCGATAAGACCACAAACGAGACCAACGATACCTGTATAACCGAAGAAACAGAAGAACAGACCGACACCGGACAGGACAACTGCCGTGATCGACTTACCCTTGCTGCGCTCACCCTGAGCTCCTGCACCTGCAGCAGTATAAGCAGGCTGCTGATAATTCGGCTGCTGATAATTCGGTTGCTGATAAGCAGGCTGAGTCGACTGTGAGATCGGCTGCTCGATTGGCTGAGCCACCGGCTGAGTTACAACAGGCTCCTGAACTGCCTGAGCATTCTGCTCAACTACCTTAGCATCACCTGCGATGCTTGCTGCTGCAACAGATGGAACATCTGCCTGAGCCGAACCTACCTGAGCGAAAGCATCATTAGCTGTTCCGCATGCAGGGCAAAACTTGTCATTTGGTCCTAATTCGTGACCGCAACTTGTACAAAACATTAGTTTGTACCTCCCTTATTCATATTTTTCGGAATAACGACAAGAAGGGCTATTCCGATGATCAACACTATCATGATGGCAAGGCTTCCTTCGAATCCGAAAGAACCGCCGTGAAACAGTTTATTACCTACTTGTTTTGAAATCAAGAACGAACTTTGAGATTCGAGTCCGCTGACCTGGGAACCAAGCACGTGTCCCTGGAAGAAATTCCACGCAGAATGCGCTGCACAAGGCACCCACAGGTTGTCGAACCTGAGCATAAGGAACGCAAAGAAAAGTCCGCTTAGGAAGAGATTAAACATGGCAAGCAAAGTCATTCCCGGATTGACGGAATGAAGAAGTGCAAAAGCCAATGAAGAAATAAGAACTGCGATCAATGTCGCATGCTTATTCTTCATGGATTTTTTAAGTGACACGAGGAAGAATCCTCTGCACAATACTTCCTCGGACATTCCCTGAACAATATATCCCAGGAAGTAAAGTATGATCAGATAATTGATTTTTCCGCCCACAATTTCAATGCCCTTAAAGATAAGACAAACAAGCGCAGAAAGGATCATGATCATTCCGCCGATAAGGTAACCCAGAGGATAACCCATAGGAAGCTTCTTCTTGAAAAATCCCATGGACGCCAAGCTTCGTCTCTCGATCTTCGTAACATATATTATCGATACTATGGTCGTGGCAACCGTAGTAAACAACGTAGGTATCATCACGTACGGAGGCATCTTAGCTGCCAGAGAAAAAATCTCAGCGAATGAGCCGTTTGCCATTGTCTCATCTATCGTCGGAAGAAGTTCAAACGCCCACTTGCTTATGAACGGAATACACAGGATGCCCTGTATTCCTGATCCGATATCAAAAACCAGGATAAAAAACAATATAATGATAATCGGCTTAAACTTACGCTTAGCCAGTGAAGCCTCTTTGAATATCTCACATTGATCAAACTTGCCCATATAATATCTCCTTCAATTCCAAGATATAATATCATCAAGGGTCCTTATAATCAAACAAAGAGAGACATATTAGCAAATTAGTTGATGTGTTTATTTTGTTCAGTTTTGCTATCATCAAAAGCACACTGCTAAATACTCTTATACCTCCTATAAACAATTTGATTAGCAACCAAAAACTATTTCTATCAACATATGTCTTACATGATTATTATTTAGGAACCGTCTTTTACCACATAAAAAACAACTCAATTGTGATAAGCATCTTTTTTGCTATACAACATCAAGAAGATTCATTATCTGAATCTGACTTCTCATATCTTTCAACAACTAAAGGAAACTTGGAGTATATCCGCTCCTTCCATTCTTCGCTACTATCATCAACCATTCCGCTATTCCAAATTGCGGTATCTACAGCAATAATATCTTCACCAGTCTGAGCAATATAATCGAACATTTTTTCAGCAAATTCTTCATCTGTTGTATAGTAAGGTGTCTGTGATAAATCTATTTCCGAGTATGTTACAAATCTTGGTTCACATATATAACCCGTATCGAAAACTCCTCCGTTTATCACTTCATAGAGCAATTTATAATGGGTGCTCTCTACCCACATATAAAGACTGATATGTCCTCGATAATCACAGAGCAAGGTCGCCAACAAACTATCTGTATTGCTACTCATATAATCATTCAACAACACTCTTATATCTTCAACTATCATGTATAAAGGTATGTTTTGTGATACCCCTTCGTTTTGAGTATATGCACCTTTTAAAATTAATCTAAAATCGACATCCTTATTTACATCATCCTGAATTAGTTCGAGATAGATATAATCCCCATACTTATCTACTATCGTTTTTTCAACATCTTCATATCCTTCGACAAAAAGTTGTGACTTTTTATCATATTTATATGTCTCATCTGTTTTTTTACAGAAACAAAGATTTATACACATTGCGCAGATTAGGATGATTATAACTATTCTTCTCATTTATGTTTCTCCTAATTAATTATGATGGCTGATCCAACACTATCTACATTCGTCCAAGAATTATATTTTACAAAATCACTATACAGAAAATAATACTGATCTCCCCAACTTTGTACTCTTACCCATATATTCCCTACTTCATTGTCCTTTATTATGCCCGTTATAGTAACATAATGAGCAAACATTCTTTCTGAACTATTGCTTGGTTTTAAGCCATTCGCTCCAGTTGTCAATACTTGATACAAATAATATCCACTATCCTGTTTATCATCTGAAAGGTAATCTAAGAAATCTTTCGTGTCGAACTGATTAAGTATTACAGGATTACCATTACACAAACTGTTGGCTATTTTTTTGAACATCCTATCTTCGTTTACCCCTGTCTTGATGATTTGATTTTTATATCCTTCATCTTCTAGAACTTCCGAAACATTAGATATCAAAACAGGAGCTACTGCAATCTGACTATCGCCAAACAATCCCAAATAATTATAGCATTCATCAGCAGCAGAAAAGAAGGCGTCTTCATATTCTAACGAAAAATCATATTTTCTTTCTCCGTTTTTCAAGTACAAAAGAACATCATTAAGAGCTATCAGTCCACAACCACCTTCCTCAATTATGTAGTATTTTTTATCTTTAAATCTATATGTGGTATATTCTATATTTTTCCCACCAAACTCTATGCTTTCTTTGTTCGTTCCAAACCAAGATTGATCCCCACCATAAAAACTTGTCTTGGAATAACCAGGAACATTCTCCACATGAATGTATCCCTCATCCTTGTAAGGGGACAACAAACCTAAATCATTAGTAATCATCGGATTAAAACCTCCACCACCTAAATCATAAGTCTCTATACAATTCTTCAGCGGTTTGCTGTCATATTGGTCAAAATAG
>CAMYXL010000012.1 GCA_947303255.1 uncultured Clostridia bacterium
AACGCATTCTGGATATCAATCCGGAAGCTGAAGTGAATACATATAAATGCTTTTTTCTTCCCGAAAACTCATCTGATTTCCCGTTTGATAAATACGATTATGTGGTCGATGCCATAGATACTGTTACAGCCAAGATCGAACTGGTCATGCAGTGTCAGAAGACCGGAGTACCGATCATGAGTTCGATGGGTGCCGGAAATAAGTTGGACCCTACTCAGTTCCGTGTTGCTGATATCTACAAGACCCAAATGGATCCTTTGGCAAAAGTAATGCGCCGCGAATTGAAAAAGAGAGGCGTAAAAAAGCTGAAAGTTGTCTATTCAGAGGAGGAACCGATCCAACCTGTTATTGACCCTAAGGCTACGAACCATCAGGAAACTGATAGTCATTCAGCAAGCCGCAGAGCCATCCCGGGCAGTACAGCCTTTGTACCTTCTGTAGCAGGTCTTATAATCGCAGGGGAAGTAATCAAAGATCTTACTCGCTCATGAGCTGAATTGACGATGGTATAATTTTCTTATCTGAGGGAAGGGTGTTTTTGAAAAACTTAATGTGAGAGTGAGGTTTTAATATGTTTTGTTCTAATTGCGGTTCACAAATAGGAGAAGGTGAAAAGTTTTGCAAAGTTTGCGGAACACCTGTAAATGGTCAGGCAGCAGCGCCTGTGATGCAACAGGCTCCTGTCAATCAGCAGCCTGTATCAGAGCAGCCGGTTCCGGCACCGAAGAGTGGCAGACCCTATGGTCCTCAAGAACGAAAAAAAGCTAACAGACTTTGTATCATCTCACTCATACTGGGTGTTGTTGTTCCTTTGGCAACCAGCATTTTATTTGCGATGGCGGAAAACCTCATATCTGGAACAGACATTTATTATATTTCATCGCTTGTTTCAATTCCGGCTTCAGCTGCCGTGATAGCCGGTATTGCGCTCATGATCGTAGTCCGCGTTAAATACAGAAAAAGCAAATTCGGACTTGTCCTGATGATCATATATTGTGTTTATGTGGTAGCAGCTGTTTTAATGCTTTTGTTTGCATTATCATCATGCAGCGATTTCATCGGGTCTTCATCATGCAGTTGATCCTTAATGTTGGTGGAATTTTCGGATGAAACTTTGGATTAAAATAATCATTGGAATCGCTGTCGTTTTAATTATATTTTCGGGTATAGTTTTATACTTGTCACAGTTCCACCTTGATCTTTCACAGGATTACAGAAGAGTTGCCGGGTATGAAAACATAGTTTTCGAGGATAATGGAAATAAGCAATGCTTTCGTATATGCGCTTGGGGATTGGTAAAAACAGAAAACATAGATGGTTTTGTGGATCATAGAAATCCGGATACAGCTTCTTATGAATATCAGTTGATAGTAGAGAAGGCTAATGCGAAAAATGTTCATCAAGTTGTGTCTTCACCGGATGGAAAATATATTTTGTATGATGAGACAATATACAGTGGCTCTGGATTGACGGATGATGAGGACGTGTATTACAAGGTATATTCGATAGATGACGGTACTACTGTAACTATATATTCCGGATACAGACAGTATTTTCTGGTTGATTGGAAATAGTATTTTGCTCAATATACTTAATTACATCTTGCTTGATGTCATATAATAGGAGATATTTAGTAAGTGGGTTAGTCGTAAGCGAAGTCGCAGATAGAGATTGATAGAATTATTTCTTATGAACGATAAAGTTTCAAAGTGGTATGAGAATACCAAAAACGTTGATGAAATGCTGGACTGGAGGCCTGCATTGAAAGAATGGGAAAAATCAGTTTCCAAACTTTTTTCTCCTGGCTCAAGGATACTGGACATTGGGTGCGGTTTGGGCCGTGAAGCATTCGCATTACATGATCTCGGATTTGAAGTTGTCGGGATCGATATTTCGAAAGAAGTTATATCACGAGTAAAGCAGTTATCTGCTGACAAAGGATATAAGATATTATTTAGCGAATATGATGGAGAACATCTGGATTTCCCTGATAATTCTTTTGATGTTGTGCTTATCTGGGCACAAACTCTCGGATTGTTGTATGGAGACGAGTTGAAGAGCAGATATCTGTCGGAATGCAAAAGAGTTCTTAAGACAGGTGGTCTGCTCAGTTTTTCAACTCATGATTATAACTATCTGAAAGAGAATCATCCTAATTGTCTTAAAGGACATAAATTTTTCCCGTATGCCAAAGGAGATATTTACTGGGAGGCTTTTGAAGCCAATGATCTGATACAGTTTGCAAATAAGGCAGGCATGGAGGTTATCCTTTGCGAAAAGGGAAAGATATACATACCGGAGGACGGAACGGTTCTGCATTGTCTGTGCAGCAAACGAGTTTGGTAGAGATTTTTTCTTAGGAAAGGAGATTACAAGATGGATTACACAAAGTTTATGAAGGGTGCGTTTGATGCACTGGTAGCTCGCGGAGTGATCGATAGTTCTTCATTAACAGAAGTGAGCATTTCAGATGATGAATTTAAAGCTCTTGAAAGAGAATGTGATATTAAGATTCCGGATGAGGTCCGCGCATATTTAAGATCTTATGGACATTCATTTAACATGCTGGCTGCACCTGTTCCGGAGGATCTTTACGCACACAGCGATTATGTTGTTGATATCAGCAAACAGATCAACATGACACCTGATGAGATCGCTGAGCTTGACGAGGATGACAAATTTGACCTTTCAGTCACATGGAGTGATTTTATCAAGGTCGAGAAGGATAATCCTCTGAAGGGTATTAAAGATGCAATTGAAGGTTTTAGAGGATATGCGAGCTGTGTAGAAAATCCTGAGATAGATGAGGAAAAGATAAACAGATTTCTTCCTGTTGGAGAATGGATGAGTGCCGGTTCTTTGTGTATAGATACATCGAAAAAGAAGGAAGACGTAGATATAGATGATCCTGACACATGGCAGATAAGATGGTTCGATCATGAAGAACTCGATTGGGAAAGTGAAGAATATATTGGAGAAGATGGTGACATTGTCGGAAGTGTCATGTTTCCTGATTTTGAAACGTTGATCAAACTATATTTTTACGGCGCTTTTGACGAAGCATACCTTGCCCAGTGTGAAGACTGGGGAGATGATCCGGAAGATAAGAATACCTGGGTTCGATAACTCGATATTTAATACACTAAGCCTCGGAGCAAAATCCGAGGCTTATTTACTGAATGATTATAACGTGATGGTATAATTGCTTTATCTGAGGTGATTTAATGGAACACTATTTTTGATTTGGATTCTCGAAAATAACAGAAAACTATATAATGAATCTGTCGCATGTAAGCGGGGATGTTTCAAGTAAATTGTTAGCAGGCGTTTTCAAGGGAGAAAAATGAAATGGAATTTAATAACGTATCTGAACTACTGGAAGGCATGAAGACATACTGCGATTCGATCAATGATCGAATTTCGGAACTGTTTTCTTATGATGATTTCAAGCTCAGTAAAGATCCTGATCCGAGATTGAAGGCTCTCGTTGACAAAGATAAATACGGTGAGTATCTGGGACAGGTCATAAAGAGCTGGACGGATACGAACGATTCGATGAACGTGAACAGGATCACAGTATATCTCAGATCTGATGATCGTGTCGCAGGAGCGTGGAACAACATAGGCGGAATGTTAGACAGCTATGAACTGTTCGAATACCATGGCGGGTATCATACCGGTGCGATGTGCAATTTTATGGGCCAAGCCGGACAATGCATGAAATTTACATATTATATTGAGGATGATGAGGGAAGAGTTGTCGAGATGCTTAGCATTTATGGAGGCATGATTTCATACGACAGCGACACCATTCTTATCACGAGAATGCTTCTCGGTTACGATGGTGATGAGACAGTCCTGAAGAGATCCGTGACTCTGAAATATAAAAGGACTGAAGACGGATTTAAGGTTTTAGATGAAGAAGATAATCTGGCTGTGAACGACTTGCCTGACCGTGTGATCGATGACCAGAAGGATCTCTATAAAACTCTTAAAAAGAGAGTTAAAGCATGCAAAACTTTGGAAGATATAGTAGAGACATTTTTCGATGTTATAAGTGAAGCTGAAGAGAACCCTGAGGAAGAGGTATCTTATACTGCAGGAACGTATCCTCTTAACTATCTGCCGGGATTGGACGGTGTCATGTTTAATCTCATGCGCTGGACACCGACCGAGGATGATGAGTATTACCAGCTCCAGATTAATGTAACCTTTGATATAAAGGACGAGGAGATTCCATACGATAACATGACCGATGTCGATGGTGTTGATGCGCTTAAAGAAGCCATACTTGATTCTGACTCTTTCCAAGCGCTTAAAGACAGGAAGATCAAGAAGGTAGAAGTTGATCTGGTAGAGACATGATCAGAGGGAGTTTTAATGTCATTAGAAAAAAGTGTTTTCGATAAGGATAAGATGCAGACGTTTTTGCTGCAGGAATATGGTTTCCGTTTGAATGAGATGCGACATCTTCCAATGGGGACGGCGAATTGCTATGAGATCAGCTGCGAGGAAGGAAAATACTTTTTCAAGGAGTATCAAAAGCAATTCAATGTTGATGATGTGAAAAAGGAAACAGAGGTTGTTGAGTTCCTGTATTCAAAAGGTTTTCCGGTGGCAAGATTTATCAAGACAATCAGCGGTGATAGTTGCATCGTGTTTGAAGATCATGCGATCTGTATACAGGAATACCTTGAAGGGGAATCGTATCTGAATGACCTGCCGCATGAACTTTTGAAAGACAGTGCAAAGTATCTGGGAATACTGCATTCCGCGCTCAAAGATTATCCAATGGAAACAAGGCTTGACGAGAAATGGGCCGAGAGTATTTCCGTTGATTCAGTAAACAAAAAATATGACAGATTGATCAGTGCTTTGGAAAACGAGAAATCAGATCCGAACTACAGCAGGATCAAAGAGGATTTTCTGTTTAAGAAAGAACTCTTCGGTCATATCGAGGAGATGAAAAAATACTTTAATGGAATCACATATACACCGAGCCATGGAGATTACACAGCGTGCCAGTTAATATGCGACGGGAACCATGTAAAGGCAGTAATCGATTTCTCTTCAGCGTCAAGGTTGCCTGCGGTATGGGAGATAATGAGGTCGTATATACAAGCCGGTGCGTGCCGCGATGGACAAACTTTTGACATCGAGGATTTTGCACAGTACGTGAAAGAATATATGAAGTATGCTCCGCTTACCAAGAGAGATCTGGAAGCCATGCCGTATGTCTATCTGTTTCAATTATCGCGAAGCGGTTACGGATACGAGGAATATCTGATAGATAAAACAGAGAACAAAGATGATCTGCTGAAATTTGCATTATGGCGCACTGATATCTGCAGAGAGGTTTATAAGAATTCGGATGCTATATCAGAGGCTCTGCTGCGCCTAAGCGAAAATGAGAAACGCTATTCTTGTGAGGAAGCATATGAAATGCTTACTGATAAGCTCTCGAAGCTTCTGGGTGATTCGTGGGCTTTCGTCAAGAGCAATAATGCGTTCAAGAAAAAAGACGGTGATTTCGTGACGCATATTTATATTTGGCGAAGTCACTATAACACTTCATATGAGGATATAGTCTTCAACAGTGATGTTGCATTCAATTACAAAAAAGAACGCATAATGTTCTATCAATTCAAGGAAAAGTATCATATCGAATCAGAGACTACTTTTAATATGTCGATGATGTCTCTCGAAAACTATCTCAGATCGGATATCTTACCTGTTGTTGATGAACTTAATTCAGATATTAATGCTGTCATGAAAAAGATGACTTCAAAAGACAATTTCTGGAAATATCATGTCAATCCAAAGTACTTAATAGACAAACTTGGAAAAGATGCTTTAACGGATCTTGCAAAAGAGATCATCGACTCAATGAGTGACGGAGACAAAGCCAGGGTAAAGGACTACTTAAACGGCGATACAAGAGCGCTTGGTGAGGGAAGTGCCTATATTGCCTTTTGCGAAAATGGTTTATTCGATGAACTTAAATAAGGAAAGCACAAGAGCCTTAGTGACCCTTGTGCTTTTCGTTTTTCTTAAGCTGTCGCAGTTCAAATCGTCTTTCCTTTTCGGCCTCTTTTTGTTCGCGGCTTTTAGTCTTTCTGATCAATTTGTTCTGTTCCTGCTGCAACTTTATCGCTTGCTGCGATCTGGTGCCAATTCCGCTTGCCGAAGTCTGCTTGCGTGCTTCACGCTGCATTCGCTTCGGATTGCTGATCGTCTTACCTGCAACAGTTGCCACAGCCGGGCTGAATCTGAGTTCTTTATAGTGCTTTAGGAAGTACTCGAAAACTTCGTTGTCTTTGGGTTCTGCTCCGAAAACGACTTTTGCTGCAGACAATTTTCCACGGCTGGTCTCCTCGAAAACTCCGACCCAAAACGGCTCCTCAAAAAACACAGTCAGAACCAAGCTTACTTTGCCCATGACAATCCCTCCTTTGTGAATCGATGAGCAAAGAACGGACAACCCGGAGGGGCAGGTTACTTACCCTGAAATTCAGGACGGCCGGGCTACCTACCGGCTCTGGCACATCAATAAGATGCACGTTGCGTTTTTATCTTTGCGAGTTACAGAAGGATTATAGCAGATTCAGATGATTGAGAGAAAAAAGCAATTATTGATATAATTGAGAAGATAAAGGGGAGGATATATTATGTCAGCTCATTATAGTTATTATTCGAAGATAGACGGGAATTGTGCTTTTTTGTCGGGGAGCGTATCTGCATTTGCAGATGCATATCTGTGTGAGATCCTGCCTAAGTATTGGGCGTTAGAGGCAGATGTTTTTGAAACTGATACATCCGATCTTTGTGACAGCATTCGCAAGAAACTGCTCAATTACATGTTGAAAGATAATGATGATGTAGTCGAGAAGATCGGTAAGCTTGAATTCGAATTGCAACCAGAATCAAATGAATTGCCTCAGCTAATCCATAACCTGTTTGCCAGATATAAAGGGAAGAGTGTTCCGAATGAGATAGACATGATAAACCGATTTGTCTCAAATGTCAGATTTCAACTTGGAAATATTAAAGACATATATTCAATCAAGGGCGGCCTTAATGAACTAATAACTGATGCACTTAGCGAGTTTTATACATATGTTGTATTCCAGGTATACTTCATAGAATATGAAGGCTACATTGTGATGCTGGTATTTGGATCAGACGAGTGAAAACATGATGCAGATTATTACGTATTTTATGCACTTAACAGAAAGAGAGCGAAACAAAACTCATGAGTAAAACATGGAAACTTGAAACGTATGGCGAGGAAGGCAAAGTCGAGTTCTACGGTGTGAATATTTTTGACTATCAGTGGAAGGCGACAGGCAAGAAAGCAGCTGTTAAAGATCCGCGTTATAAACAGGATTTCTCTTTTAATGTTTATACCGTTGACATTGACGGGAACGAGATCAAGTTTGCCGCAGGTGAATTCAGCCCGTATGTCTGGGGTTTCTTCGTTGAGAGATAACTTGATATAATGAAAATGTTGAATGACAAAATCTATAGGAATAGAGAGTTTGGATAATGGGGATAATATACGAAGATAACGAGCTGATCATTAAGGGATTGTTTTCGAAGAAAAAGATAGCATACAAAGATATCAAGTCTATTGAGATCAAAAAAGAAGGTATCGTCTTTACGACACGTGAAGGAGACGAAATCACTTCAAAAGACAGATTTTTTGATGATAAAGATAACCTGTTTGGGGCAATAAGAAAATTCAATATTGCGTATCGGAATCAGAATGAACTCGAAGTAGTCAGTGAGACATATACCCGAGAGGAATTGGATGATAAGTTCCAGAAGGCTAAGGATCTTGCCTATGCTGTCTCGAGTCAGGATGTTAAGAAAAAACTCGGCGAGAAATATGATATCGAGCTTGATATTAAAGAAGTCGAGGAATATGTCACCATGTATCTGTCGCTTACTGAGGACGGAGAAGTATTGAAGACCATGGGGGCGTTCGATGATATTACACTGGCTTATCTTGTGGAATGGGATTCGTCATTGAACTGCGCCAAGTACGGTATAACGGTGGAATTGACGGACGAAGAGAAAATGCGTGAAGCAGTTCAGTATTCGCTTCAGTACCTGTATGAAGAGTTTTAATGACAAATAAGTGAGGATTCTTCGATGAAGGCAGTAGATATTACGTTATTAACCAGAAGCGAGTACGATAAATACGGCTATCTTTTACCGTCCAAAAGAAGCAGAGGATGGATCATCATAGGAAACAATAATGAGACCATAGTCATGGACGAAAAACTTGATTGGAAAAGCCTCGGCGAAGGATATGCATATGCAGGCAGGTATGATATGCTGCCGGTCGTGATCTGTGACTCGATTCCGTATCAGCCTGGAAGCAAGATCGAGTTCGGAGGAATTACTTGGACTGTGATATCAGAATCGAAAATGATCGCTAATGATTCTATCGGGCTATGCCAGCCTGTTCCCGGGACACGGACATGGCCGCATAGCGGGCCGAAGATCTCTGAGACAAAATGCATTCCGTTTGTTCAGAATTGGTTAGTCAGACACAAAAAGGATCCGATGTATGTGCTCGGAAAGAATAAGAAAACACAGATCAAGTGATACAAAAATTCGATTTATGAAAGGTGTATTGAAAAGTAAAAATGAGTATATCAGAAAAGAGTATTGAATACGGTTCAGATGAGGCGGCAGAAAAGCAAAAGGCTCTCAGAGAATCCGGAAATATGAATGCCGATTTTTCGGAGATGGCAAGAAACGTATATGCACATCTTAACGATGAGATCTCTAAGAAGATCTTCGAGGCAAAGATCATGTATGCCTCTACCGGAGATATTGGCTATATCACAGGACTTGAGTCAAAGTACAGGAACCTGAATAGTGATATGCAGGTATATGTTGAAAAGATCCAGAAAGGTTCGCATTGCCTGATCTATGGCGCAGGTGTTGCAGGACATTATCTCGCAGGAAGATTTAAAAGATTTGGCGTTAGGATCGATGCGTTTATTGATCAGGATGAAAGCAAAGGTCCTGTTGATGAAGAGACGGGAATCAAGATAATTACCGAGAAAGAACTTCAGGATAATAAGGCACTTTATGGCAATAAGACATTAGTTGTTTCATATCCGGTGAAGCCTGTAGCTGATGAGGTTCGAAATCGTCTTATTAAAGATATCGGAATTGATGAAAAGAATATCATCATGGGAATCTACGACTGGAGAAATAACCAGGGACAGTACTTCGATTTTTTCGAGCCAAAGGAAAATGAAGTTTTTGTAGATTGCGGCTGTTTTGACGGAGCTACATGTTACAACTTTGTGGGCTGGTGCGGACATAAAGGTTTCGATCACATTTATTCTTTTGAAGCTGATCCGAAGAATTATGAGAAATGTAAGGAACTTCTCGCGCCGCTTGGGAAATGCGATCTTTATCCGTATGGTACTGCCGATGTTAAAAAGAAGGTTTACTTCGCTGCGGAGGCTTTTGAGACTTCTTGTATCATAAGCAGAGAAGAGGCAGAAAAGAGAAACTTTGAAGGCGTTGAAGAGATCGAGACAGTAGCTCTTGATGATGTGCTGGAGGGTAAGAAAGTTACCTTCATTAAGATGGATATTGAGGGTGCAGAGTATGAAGCGTTACTCGGTGCCCGTAAACTTATCATGGGAAACCATCCGAGAATGGCGATTTCCGTTTACCATAAGTTCGAAGATTTTGTTACGTTAGCGGATCTTGTTCTCAAGATGCATCCTGACTACAGAATTGCATTCAGACACTATGGATTTGATGAACTGGAAACGATCATGTATGTGGAATAATCGGAAAAAGGAGATAAGAATGAACAAGAACATTAAAACCTGCCATATCGTCATAACCCTTTTGGTTGTAGCAATGTGCCTCTCATTCATATGTTCATGTTCCGACCATGTTTCTGATCCGGACCGCATCACTGAGATATATTTTGTGTCATTTACTGGTTTTAATAATTCACTCTACATGAATGAAGACAAAATTGGAGATAAATGGAGATCTTGTCTGGAACAGAAAGAAGCAGTGGAGTTGGCACACGAAGTTGAGGCGATACCGGATACCGTAACAACAGAAGGAGAGCATTCGTATATAATCCGTATAAACTATGTTGAGAATGGTGTTGAAAAGAGCGTCGAGAAGGAAGGCTATGATACTTTCCCTGATAATTGGGGCAGGATCATCGAGTTGACCAACATAGTCGCTGGCGGGTACGACAGCGTTACGAACAGCACAGAATTGGCAGTTGTTAATGCTGCTTATTTGAGGAAAGGCTTCCCGAATCTGGATGAGAGTATTATTCCCGAAGACTTAACTTTGGAAGATATGATTGAAGATATACCGATTACGTATTTGACTCTTTATGAACCAGATACTTACATAATTGACAGTGATGTTACTCAAATGATCAAGGATTATCTTTATGACTATCTTGGGTTAAGAGATCATCAGATCGAGGAAATCGATACGAATCCTGCTAAGTCAACCACAGACGAGATGAATGAATTTGCATCATCCAGACTTGATGAAGTTTTTTGGGACTACGCAACAGATTACTGCTGTGCGGGTTTGTATAATGGCGAAGAGTACACGATCATACGCTATGAAAAGGTAGAATCGTGGCTTGCTGATGAGTCGCAATATTATGATAAATGTGGCTTTGACGGTCCCCACTGTCAGTACCGGACAGATTATGAATGGGAAGATCAAGCCCATTGCTACTCTGAAAATGATTTATTTGTGGACTTTTCAGGGAAATTCCTTATACTAACAAACTGCAAAAGGCCCAGTGATATCATAGCGGTAGTTGAATGATCTCAAAGCAGGATAACAAAGAAGAGATTTAATATTTTGGAAGATCTATGAATAACGAAGATTACATGAAAGAGCTGATCGCAGAGATGGATGAAGTTAAAAGATCATTAGAGTAATAGATCCGGAGTTGAGCATAAAAGCAAAACTATGATTTTTTACATTTTTAATCCTCACTTATTTCATTATTCCCAATCCCTACCGTATAATTATAACATGGGACAGAGTTAGCAACCATTGCATAGGACTGTGGTATCTTGGGAACAAAAATGAGCAGTTTTGATAAACTTGTAGAAGAAACAAAAGAAGAGATTAGGGTGTTACTTCGGAATCCTGACATCCGTCCGAATTACATGTCTTATGACCAGTTGAATGATGTACAAAGTGAGATCTGCAGAA
Organism: uncultured Clostridia bacterium; assembly: GCA_947303255.1. Classification (GTDB taxonomy): domain Bacteria; phylum Bacillota; class Clostridia; order Saccharofermentanales; family Saccharofermentanaceae; genus Saccharofermentans. Next base: position 11,245 of record CAMYXL010000012.1, read on the forward strand.
TGGTCAGAGTAAAAGATCCGGAGAAGTTCTATCCGTATTATCCGAAGGGAATTGCGGATGCTTGTTGGCTCCCGGATAATCCTCTGGTAATTAAGCTTAACAGGATCGCAGACATGTATATAAACAGACAGTTCAACGATTAACAAAACGGTGTGGATCTATGTCGAAGAAAAAGCTTACAAAAGAACAGCAGGAGATCTTGGAAAAGAAAGGTTATAAAGGACAGGGAATTTTCGGTCTATCCTTTCTTCTTATTGCCTTGATCATCGTCGGTGTTAACTTTTTCTTCCGATACAAGGACAGTCACAAATATGATTCATATAAATGCACCGAAGGAACGGTTATTGAACGTATTGTATCGAAGATCCCGAGACCCGGAGCAAGAGGAAACAAGTATGACACTGATTATGCGATCCGAGTTGAGTACTACAAAGAAGGTTCCGATAAGCCGGAATATTTCCACAATTCGGATGACGCTTATTCTTTTTTGCGAAGAGGAAATGAAGTAAAAGTTTACTACGACGAAGACGATTGCTTTATAGCGAAAAAAGATGTTGTTACGGGACTATACGTACCTGCGGAAAAGGAATACAATCGGACGCTTGTTATAGTAATATTTCCTGTTCTCATCGGCCTTTATCTGATCAGGGATTACAGAAAGGCGAAGAAGCGTGCGCTTAATGGCGAACTCAAGGTGAGGGAGATGGTCTACAGTAGAAATGATCCTGACATCGAGAGACAGCAAAGAATAGCGAAGAACATGGAGATCGCTCAGGCAAAGATCAAGATCGGTGATACGGTGACGATCACTGTTGATCACCCACTCGGAAGCAGGGATAAAAAGTTGTACTATCCTGTCAATTACGGTTACATCAAGGGCTTTGCCGGTGGAATAAAGGCGTACATCCTCGGCATCGAAGACCCTGTTAAAGAGTTTACGGGTGAAGTTGTCGGCATCGTTAGAAGAGAGGATGATACGAAGAGGACACTGGTCGTCTCACACAAGGATTCACTTTATACGGCTGAACAGGTTATGCACAGGATCAAGTTCAACGAGAAGGATCATAAGTCGCGAGTTATTGTGAAACTTAAGGACATCGGATTGGATCCTGAAACGATCGAAGATCTTGGATTTGAGATAAAAGAAGGACACGTACGCTATTTCCTTTATATGGACAACACTCCGACAAAGGAGCAGATACAAGGTCTTTTGAACCTTCTTTCCGAGAAGGAGGAATTGTTCTTCTGGAATTTCTACCATTGGTCAGGATCTGATCCGGGTGCATATATCTCTGCTTATATTGCTAACGGCAAAGCGATCGTACAGGAGAGCAATCACGGTTGGAGCAGCGGATATAAGTCGATAAAGATGGAAGATCTCATTGAACTCATAATCCGCAACTGGGACAAGGACTGGGATCTCAACAAAAACTACGTTAATGCCGTTGCGATCATGAAGACATTTTATCCTGATGACATCCTCGCATGGATCGAGAAGCCGACGGGAAATTTCACGCCTGATTACTCGATAACCGCGTGGTAAAAGGAGCCAAGATATGATTCTTATCTTCGATTATTTTGAGACGTTGCTTAACAATAAGAGCATGGATTTTAACCGTGCTCTAAAAGTCTTCTGGGAAAACCATTATAAGGATAAGTGCCCGTTTGAAGATATGAAAAAGTACGGCGAAGATCTGTTTCAGGTTCTTATGTCCAAACATAAAGAAGGCGAAGAGTATCCATTCGTTAAGATGGAACTGCCTCTTTTTGCAGAGAAGTTCGGTGGCGATAAAACGTCCATGACACCTGAGGAAGAAGCAGATTTTCTGATGCTTTGTAATGAATTCGAATTAGACCCTGAGATCGACAGATTTCTTCAGGAATGCAGCCGAAGAAACATATCGATGTATGTATTATCCAACAGCGGTTTTCGGGGTGATGCGCTTATGGAAGTGCTTAACAGATTCGGCATAGGGAAATACTTCAAAAAGTTGTGGTCCAGTGCTGATTACGGAAGGATCAAACCGTGCAGGGATTTCTTCGAAGTCGCGATCAAAACTGCATTAGAGGATAATCCTTCTGAAAAGAGAGAAAGCATTATCTTCATCGGTGATATGTATGATACCGATGTGATCGGTGCAACTAATGCCGGAATAAGATCAGCATGGATCAACAGGAAGAATGAGTGCGACACGGAAAACATCGCAACGTTTAATTGCACGTTAACAAGTCAATTGATAGACTGTTTGAAGGAATAGAAACCACAAAAGGAAATATGAAGGATGACTATTGAGGAAGCCAGGAACATCATACGGGATAATTATGAATGCAAAGCCGGAAGCTTTGTATATTTTCTCCATGAGAAGGACAGTTTCTCCAAAGAGCAGTTCTGGAACTTCTATGACAGCATAGCCTGCCTTGTAAGAGCAGATGAAGAAAAGACTCCTGAACTCACGATGCAGATTACCCGGAACTACGAACACATACTGAAGTATTTCATATATCATTTCAATCCGAAAGACGAATATAAGATGAAGGATTTTCCTGAGAATTTTAACGGTTATCTGGAAAGGCTGGATTACATTTTGTCAGCATATCACAACAGTTATGATGAGTTGTTGGACGATTCATTTTTCGAATTACAAAGATAGTCTTAGGAGCTTATATGTACGTTAGAGCAGTTAGTAACATCGACAGGTCAATATTATCATCCATGGTATATGCCAGGATAAATCAGGGTTGTTATACAAAGTACATCATCTATAACAAATGGAAAAAGACATTTGAATTAGTTGATTATATGGATAAGATCGTTTCCGATGACAGGAATATCCGCGTGCGGATTATACAGCCGGACACTGACGGTTTTAAGGAATACGGGAACTCAATGCATTTGAAACTTAAAAAGTATTGTGATGATAACGATCTGGAAGTCCCGGATGTAAAAGTTTTATACGGATATCCTGACGTATGTGAAAACTATGCATTTATATGCGATATCATGGCAGACAGGTCTGTGCCGGAAGACCGCTATCCGATCCGGAAGAGAGATATTCCTGATGCTAATGAATGGCACTATATCCGAACTTCTGAGGATGCAAACGAATTCATGAACCTTTTCGCGGGATTTCATGATTCCTATCTTAGGAAGGTTACCTATGATGAATCTGAAGATGGAACAAAAAAGGCGAATGTGATCTTTGATAATTCATGTTGGTTCGGAATCGCGGAATTGTGTTTTGAAGGAGTTCAATTCCTGAAGATCGTTCCGGCAGGTGAGAGCTATACAAATGAGATCTATTCCGCAACTTTACACGTGGATGAAAACGGCGTTTTTTGGGCAGATGAATATTTGGAGAAACCCGACATGTCATTTGAAGGAAGCATCATCCGTGCGCTGTCTCTGAAGTGGAAGAAGTTGGACGACAAATAGTGTAACAATGTTAAAAAGCCCCTGTTTCCAGGGGCTTTGCTGTATGCATAATTAGCTTATCAATGCGGCTGCGGCAGTCCCGCGTTCTTAAGAAAATCGTCGATTTTCTCATGTTCATTGATGTAGTCGGTATAGCACATGGCATAGATAACGGTATTTTCCTTGAAATAATATCCGCCGTACATGGAGTAATCTCCTACCATTTCCTTGCCGACATCCAGATTATTTACTGTAAGGTAACCTTCATTATCAGTGAACACATAGTAAATGTAATCCGTCGTATCGACCTGCATCGCGTTGTATTGATCAACGATATCCTTGAATTCATCATATGCACTCTGATTATCATCATATGTGTGATACATGATCCAGATATTTCCCGTGAAATAATCGAGTTCCATTCCGCCCGTGAACTTGTTCCTGTTATATTCATCATCCCCAACTTTGATCGCAGTGAAGAGAGCCTCCTCAAATTCCTCTTCAGAGAGCTTCTTGAAATTAACCCATGGGTAATCAGGAATCTGCTCCATAAATCCGTAGATCTCATGAAGGTCCTTGAAACTGTCATCTTTTACAAGCCATTTATCATTCTCGAAAACAAAATCCACCGTAACTTTTACATCATAAGTAGAATTGCCATTGTTTTCGTCAAGGGCGTTGATGTATGCTTCAAGATCTCCGCCTTCATCGAAAACTTCATGGTAGATCATCTCGTAATCTACACAGCTGAAAGTGATGTCGGCACGTGCCTCTCCGTTTTTCTTCGAAGACGCGATCGAATTTTTGTCGATACTGTAAGTGAACGAGCCCGTTATGGCCTTGTATAGATTACGGAATTTGGATTCGTTAGTATTAAATTCATCTTCGATCCCTTCGCCGTTATCCATGAGATCTGCAATATCTTCGCAGTTAAAAGAAGTCACGGCCTGAGCGTATTCATCTGCTACCTCAAGCACTGCTCTGTTATCACTATCGCATCCGCTGAGTGTCATCAGCATCGACGCAACAAGCAAAGCACTGATCAATTTTTGCCTCTTCATGTTTTTGCCCTTTCACATCAAGATAAATTGATTATGCCATAACAAGCGTGCGTGAGTAAGTTGTTAATATAAAAACTATATTATGCGTTCTTCTTTCTGTTGACGATGGCGTTGATGACAGTAAGGATCAGCATGATAGGAATGAACACAAGACCGCATACAGGCCATCCGAAATATGCACCGTCAGTATGCATTATGTCATCTGCAAACTGAGCAGCCGGAACTGCAAGTCCGTATCCAGCTGCGGTAAGAGCGATGACTATGGAATAGAAGACAGTGAACTTTTTATTGGAACGTCTTCCGACAATAAAACCAACGATCGACAAAATAAGGATAACGACAAAGATGATAAGGATCGCGAGCGTTGCTGCGAATGTGCCCATACCATATGCAGCCATGTCCTTATCGAGTTCAGCTGAGTTATAGAATGCGAAGCTGATAAGTGATGAGAAAAAGCCTAACATGAGCGGCATAAAATCTCCGCCCAAGAGAACTACTGATGCCAAAATTGACGTGATGAGATTTGCAACTTTCATAAAAGTGCTCCTTTTTGTATCTATTATTTCCCCGCCAAAACAATACACCTTTTTTGGAAGTATTTCAAATTAGCAGAATATTGTTATTTTTTTCGAAAAAGATATGAGTAAAAATCATACCTCGTGCAATAAAGAGACATATGGAATGATTCTAAGACCAAAGTCATTTCGAAAGGAGAGGAAAACAGTAATGAAAAGATCTATGAGGACATGGTTGCCGAAGATCGGGGCAACAGCATTGTCAATGGCATTGGGCGTGTCAGTACTTCCTGTCTTGGCAGGAGGCAGCAAAGTAAGAGCAGCTGAGGAGTGGAGCAAGAATAAAGACAACACCGGTCTCGGCACAAGCATTATCGGTAATCCTGATAAACCAAAAGATAAGGATGACGCATGGAGAGGAAACTATGTGTTATTCGGCACCTATGAGGGTGAGCCGATCCTGTTCAGAGTTCTTGATAATGAAACAGAAGTTTACGGCGGAAAGACGATGCTTCTGGACAGTGACAGAGTTCTTTACGAGGAACAGTTCGATCAATACATATACGACGGAAAAGATTATGAAACAATTTATGCATACTTGATGTGGGATTATGTGGACCCTGAAGTAGAATACGATGACGAAGACTTGGACTTAGGTGATGGTTATCCGTATTTTCCGTGGGCAGAATGTGATCTTAGAGACAGACTCAACGGTGCAGATTTCTACAATAAAAGCGGAGTATTCACTGACGGTGAGAAGGACGCTATATTTACGAGTGTATTCCAGGGCGGAACTGATGTCCGAATAGATGAAGACAGTGAAATATTGCTCGAACTTTATGACGGTAAGACAGTTTCTCTTAACGATAAGATATTCCTCTTGGATGCAGAAGATGTTATGAATCCGGATTACGGCTATTCCTCTTTTGCCGGAGTACTTCCTTATGTTGAAGAATTTGAAGGTTTTGATGATTATGATTCATTCGATCAAGATATTGGTAATATTGGTGCGTTTTATCAAGGTGAAAACGTGGATAACAGGATCAAATTTGATCTTGATGGAGGAGAAGCTTGCTGGTGGCTCAGAAACACAATAGAGGTTCAGGAAAGTCCATTTGAAGAATTTGAAGAATTTGCAACTCCTGAGATGGTATTGGTAGCAGCCAACAACGGAGAGATCTCACGGTATCTGGTATTTGAAATAGGTATCGGTGTAGCTCCGGCAATGAATGTTGATCTGTCCAAAGTGCTGTTCTCGTCAGTTATCTATGAAGCAAACGATGACATGGGAGCAACTCATAAGCTCACTATCATAGACGATGATCTTAAGATCGCACTTACTGAAGGTGAGAAGGTTACTGCTGATGGCAGTAAGATCACAGTTCCGTTCACGATCACAGGTGAGAATGCAACACAGGCTTCCGTTCTTATCATCAATAAGGAATATGAAGCAGGAAATATCAATGACACGAATATCCTCTACTACGGCGCACTTGAAGGCGAGGGAAGCGGAACATTCGAACTTCCGTCTGATCTTGATGTCAGCAAGTGGGGAGAAGAATTCTTCGTATACATCATTGCTGAAGATATCAACGAGATGGAAGAAACAGATTACGCGAGTGCACCTGTCGAGGTCGCCGTTCCTGAGAAGAAGGATGATGACAACAAGACAGAGTACACTATCACAATTACAAGTACAGGCAACGGTTCAGCTAAGGCATCCGTTACAAAAGCTGTTGAAGGTACAGAAGTTACTTTGACAGTTACTCCTGACGAAGGATACAAGTTCAAGAGTTATGATGTTGTTTCAGGCGGCGTAACGATCACCGATAACAAGTTCAAGGTCGGAACGGCAAATGTCGAGATCAAGGTTAATTTCGAAGCTTCGACAAGCAACAACAATAACGACAATAACAACAATAACAATAGCAGTGTCACAAGTACACCTACTCCTACACCTAAGCCAAAGCCGGCTGCTAATTACACGATCATCCAGGGTGCTGACTCCAAGTGGAAGATAGGTTCTACAACTTATCCTATGGTCAAGATCCAGAGAAGTGAAGATGACGAGAATATCATCAATTACTTCACGGGTGTGACCGTTAACGGAAAAGCTCTCATGAAGGATACAGATTACACGATCAAGGAAGGTTGTATCGAAGTTTCTCTGACGGAAGCTTACATGAAGAAACTGACCGCAGGATCATACAATATCAAGATCGAATTCACAGACGGATCAGTCACGACAACATTGACTGTTCAGGCAGCAGATAAGGTAACAACAAATACAACAACAAATACAACAACATCGAGCAAGAGCTCCGTTAAGACGGGTGAGACTATGATGTATGCCACATACGGCGTCGCTCTTCTTGCCGCAGCATCTGTATTGGTTACTGCGTCTTATGTTGTAAGAAAAAGAAAGCATGTCAGATGATCTTTCTCGAAAACATTATTCGAATGCTGATTGATCAGCAGTAAGCTTGGTCGCTTAATATCAAAAAAGTTAAAGTCCTTGAACAAAGGACTTTAATTTTTGCAAACAAATTGTTAAAAGGGCTCTTCCCAAAAATCCTACCATATCAATATTGTTTGAAAAATGTTACGATAATGGTGGGAGATGGTTTTATTCGGAGGGGTCACATGGCTGAAACGGACGGGCTGACGTATATCCGTTTTTTGAAGGAAAATGATCATGACGCGTTGCGGATCATTTTCGAGAAATACAGGAACGGCGTGACACTTTTTCTTCTTGGGATCGTTCAGAACGAAGACGATGCCGAGGAACTTATGATGGACACTTTCGCCCTCCTGGCATCCCGTACTTTGCACTACAAGGTCAAAGATGACGCGTCATTCAAGACGTGGCTCTATGCTATTGCCAAAAATCAGGCAAGGACATTCCTCAGAAAGAAGAGGAACCATCTCACAGAACCAGACGAGGATATCGAGACCATCAAGGCTGACGATTCTTCTGTTCCTGATTCGATCCTTATCGAAAACGAGCGCAACGCCATGCTCTACAAAGCTCTCTTCAACATCGACGAAGCCTACAGGCAGGTATTGTATCTGATGTACTTCGAGGAGATGAAGCCGGAGCAGATAAGCCGGATCATTAAAAAATCCACCAAGCAGACATATAATCTCACGAATCGCGGAAGGGTTGCGCTTCGCAAAGAAATGGAAAGGATGGGTTACTCATGGGGTATCTGATCACGGGAGTACTTGCAGTTTTGCTGGGAATATTAACTGCTCAACTTGCTTTTCTCTTCAGAGATATGAGGAGAAATAAAAACAGATGACTGTTGAGACCAAGTTGAGCGTACTTCTCAATATCATCCTTACGGTTGTCCTGATCCTGATCCTTATTCCGTCCGTGAAAATGATCGTTAAAGACAGGAAACGCTTCCTTATGCTCTTTTTCTCAATGGGATGCATGTGCTATCTGTTGAGCGCGTTTTACTGGATCGCCTATGAGATCATCAGGCCGGGAACCAGAATGCCGTTTGCGGCTGACGAGATCGCAGACTGTTCGATGATCCTTTTGTTTTCGGCAAGTCTTGAGACGCTTCTTCGTGACAAGAAGAAAAATGCTCCCGGTGAACTGATCTTCACCTTCGTTTATATAAGCGCCAACATTTTCCTGTGGATCATGTGGTCCGGCGAGTGGGTGCAGGATATAGTTTTCGGTCTGCCGTATTATTATTTCCTGTGGATGATCATAAGAGGAATAAGAAGTTCGAAAGCACTCAACAAAGTTGAACTCATCGCCTGCATAGTGGGCCCTTTCGCGATCATCGGATTCCAGATCGGAAACCTTTATGCGGCAGGCAATGCCCGTAACATATTCGATCTTATGGCATACACATCCATCTATTTCTTCATGGCGTGGTTCGGCATCAAGAGTATCAAGACCGGAAATATCTATCTCAGATACGGTTTCTTCTTCTGGACTCTCATCGCCATGTACTCATGTCCTGAGTACCTCTATCTGGTGGCGACTGCTTCCAACATACTGGCTACTTTCGTAGTCTATCTTGCTGTGAAAAAGGAGACGTTGAAAGATGATATACGCTGAAAATGTATTCCTTTGCATAGCAGTCCCACTCGCGATAGCGATCCTGTTCACCAGGAACAGCGCCAGACGAATGACCGTGTCGTTTCTTACGGGTATGTTGGTCTGCCTTCTTTCCGCATATATCGGAGGCTTCCTGCAGCTCGTGTCCCGCTATAGTTCCGAAAATATGTCGATCTTCCTGTCACCGATCGTCGAAGAGGTCATGAAGTTCATGCCGGTACTGTTCTGCCTTTATATCTTCGAACCGACCTATGACGAATTGAGACTTACGGCCGTCGGTATCGGAGCGGGCTTTGCGACCTTTGAGAACTGTTGCTTCATCCTGACATCCGGTGCCCAGAATCTCGGCTACGTCCTCATCAGAGGATCCGCGGTCGGCGTCATGCACGTTGTCACCATGGTCGCGATCGTCGCAGGACTTCATCTTCTTAAGACCTACAAAGTTTTCTCTTTCTCGGGCGTCAGCGGTGCCCTTGCCCTTTCGGTGATATTCCATTCGCTTTATAACCTTTTGGTCTCAAAACCGGGCGTATCGTCTTACATCGGTTACATTTTGCCGATGCTATTTGCATTTGTTCTATATCTCTTAAACCGCCTGTCCAAGGAGTTTAACGAGGATCAGAAGGCATAAATTTATGCCTTTTTGAAATTTTTTTCTTTTTTTCGAAAAAAATATGAGTAAAAATATTAGTTAGTGTTATTAACTTTGTGAAAGGTAAGAAAAGGAGGCATTTCGTGAAGTACACGACAGATGAGGCATTAAAGGAAATAACCAAGCGTGGTGCGGAGATCAAGAGAAAACATGATCAGAAGATCACCGGTATCTTATCCGCAGCTTCACTGCTATGCGTTATCGCCATCATAATGACTGCCAGCTTCTTCTCGGGATCACAGGTATCCGGAGAACAGACCGTGTACGGCTCCTTTGTACTCTCCGCCGAGACAGGCGGATATGTGCTCGTTGCAGTTTTGGGCTTCGCTCTGGGCGTAGTCGTCACCTGCATCATCAGGCACTTCAAGACCAAGGCAAAGTAAAGTAACCCCTTTACTTATAATAAAATCACTCTCACGGGGGCCTCGTTATCACGGGGCCCTCAATATTTGTAAAGACTTTTTTCTGTTCCGGAAAAGTGTACTATTTGATTATGTAACCTCAAGTAACCAAATGTCGCTATATAGGGTGAAGACCATACAAAGGAGGTATCGTTCATGGATGACGATAAGATCGTAGAGCTCTACTTATCGCGTAACGAAGAAGCGATAACTCAGACTGCGAACAAGTATGGTTCTGCACTCAGAAATATAGCATACGGAATTTTGTACGATAGGGAGAGCGCTGAAGAATGTGAGAACGATGCATATCTTCAGACGTGGAATCTTATTCCCCCTCATGAACCGAGAACCTATCTGTTTGCTTTTGTAGGCAGGATCGTAAGGCATATCGCTCTGGATGTCTGTAAGATGAACAGACGTCAGAAACGATATGCAGTTTATAGCGAACTTACACAGGAGATGCATGAATGTATCCCGTCTGCGAGCAATACTGAAGATGTGATCGATGCGAAGTATCTGAGCGAATCAATAAATAAGTTCTTGGAAGGCTGCTCAAAACAGCAGCAGAATGTCTTTGTCAGAAGATATTGGTACTTTGATTCTGTTGAGAATATCGCTGCCAGATATGGCTTTTCTCAAAGCAAGGTCAAGACCATGCTGTTCAGGATGAGAGCCGACCTCAAAAAGCATCTTCAGGATGGAGGATACGACGTATGAGAGATACAGATCTGTTAGAAGCGGTCGGAGGCATCGATAACAAATATATAAAGCAGGCAGGCAAAGCGAAGACCCGTGATCTCAGGTGGGTACCGATAGCAGTTGCTGCTTTATCAGTTACAATTCTGGGTGTTATATTTATTTCTAAACTTCTTAATAAGGATGATGTTGTTTCCACTACAAAACCTACGGAGGTTACACAGTCGCTGTTCACTGAACCAACGGGAGTTACAGCAATGGAAATGGAGAGTACAGGTGTATATGTGCCTTCTATCAAACTACCCGAATCCACTGAATCCGGAACGGCAGCTGATATGATCGGACTGGTTGTATACAAAGGTCAGATCTATACCCAGGCCGTGGATTATACCGGTGAAGAAGCATATAAGATCGATGCGATAGTGGGAGAGTATCTCGGAACTGCACGAGGCAATCTCGATGAGTGGTCCAGCCAGGATGATTATGCAGATGAATTTGCATCTACGATCTATGGAGAGGTATATTCGGTCAACGGATATGATACGAGCTTCAGGATATGCCTCAGAGCTGAATATGAAGATGAGAACGGATCCAATCTGTGGATACAGTTCCTTGATTGTCTTAACGGAATAACGATCACCAAGGGAAGCGAGTTGTTTGAAGACAGACTCCATGTCCGTGAGAAGGTAGCGATGGTCCAGTGGCAAAGTCAGGAGGACTGGGACTACTATCTGGGAAATTATCAGGATGCGGATATAGATGAATCGCTCTGGAATGAATTCTGGGATGCTGTCGATAACGGTGACTTCTATTATATGTGGAATGAGGAAGATTTAAGTCCGATCATAAATGATATGTCGCATCAGGCTCATATGATCATCAACATGAATGATGGTGCGAAGGTCAACGTGAGGTTGATCGAGTTTGATGGTGAAGGATATGTGGGATATGAGTCATTTGGATGGTACTACGTGAAGGTACCGAAGGATGTTTTCGATAAGATGTATGAGGCATGCGGAGGAACGTATCAGTAACCGGTGAGGAGGTGGCTGTTATGAGACGGATATTAACTGCTGTTTTGTGTTTAACGATTCTATTAACACTTTGCTGCTGCGCTTCCAAGGTGAGTACAGATAGTACAACAAGTGAATCCGAACTGACTCCGACAGGCCTTTCCGAGGGGCAGATCGCACCGCCACAGGTGATGTATAACGGAGAAATCTATCTGTACAGATATTCAAGTCCGGGCCAAAACGGAGCACCAAACGGATTTGAAGTTGTGGGTCAAATAAAGTTGGTAGATGATCTTAATGTTCCGGTTGAAGATATGTGTGCGGGCGGTGTCGAAATAGCGTTTAAGCCTGGACAGGATATCTATGCATCGGAGGAAGATGACTCCAGGATATGCGTTCATTGTGATGAAGGATATTATCTTTTATACAAAAGCGAGGAATAAAAACTTATAACTGATTTATCTCTTTCTTTACGTTTTCTTTAAACTTGGTTGTTAACCTGTAACCACCAACAAAGGAGACCGAAAGGAAGAAATGTTATGAATGATATTACGAGAAAATACTTGAACAACTTTATCGCAGATTTTGAAAGTGCAAAGAAGATCTGCAGATGGGATGGCGCAGCTCAAGCCGCAACAATGTCTGCAGTCTTTATCGGTAACGATCTGCCGACAGATGTCGAGGCTATAAGAAGAGCACAGCAGGTCATCAAGAAGAACGTAGGAGTCTTCTCGGGACTTCGTTCCGGTTACGCAAGAAATATCGTTGCGGCAGCAGTAGCAATGTCTGATGATCAGGAAAGTGCGGTTAGAACGATCGAGAAGATCGAATCAGCTCTGAAGCCAGGCATGTTCGAGTCTTTCCAGTGGATCATCTGCGCTACGATGATCTACCTTAACAGCGAGAACGGCGACTACATGACAGCTGTTGAAAGGACAAGAATGATCTATAACGATGTAGCAAAAAATCACCCTGTCATCGGAAGCGGCAAGCATGTTGCAAACTGCGCACTTCTGGCTATGTCCGACAAGGATCCTTACTACATTTCCGAGGAATACGAGGAGTGCTACAAGGAACTCGTTAAGCGCTATGGCAAAGGTTCCGCTACACTTTATGCTGCAGCAGCAATGAGCCTTTTCGGCGGCGGTGCAGACATCAAGGCCGAGAAGGTATGGATGCTCCATAAGACACTCAAGAATATGCGCTTCCACTTTACAACAGACGGACTCGAGATCATCGCTCTTATCTCAGGTCTTTTTGGTGAGAATCCGCAGGACATCTTAAGAGATATGGAGGAGGTAAGCAAGGAACTTTCCAAGATAAAGGGAATGGGCGCTTGGGGCGTCGGCGACAAGGTAAGAAACATGCTCGCAGCAACCATCGTTATCGATGCATGCACAGAGGATCGTAAGGAAGCATACTTTGCTAAGCAGGCGATCATGAATATCCTCTGCCAGGCAATGTCTGATAATGACGCAACTGCAGTAATGGTAACCACCATGTAAAAGGAAATATTGAATATACATAAAGGCGCAGTGCAAATATCCGTCTTTCGAGAATCTGATGTTATAATCCTATACATGTAAATCTTGGATCACTCAAGGAAGAAAGTATATGAAGTATGCAATAATATCAGATCTGCACGGAAATCTGCCTGCGCTTAATGCTGTTCTGGAAGAAGTCAGAAAAAGAGGCATCACGGAATTCATATTTGCAGGTGATTACTGTCTCAGCAGTCCCTATCCTGACCAGGTCATAACCGCCATCCGCGGTGTGAAAAACAAGCATGTCATCCGCGGCAACGAAGAGCGTTATCTGGAGAACCTCATCGGCAAGGATCAAAGCCTATGGACTGACGGTCAGATGCAGATCTCTTATTGGAACTATAGAAACATCAGTGAAGATAACCGCGAGTATCTTTTGTCTCAACCGGTTAACGTCGATCTTGAATGTGACGGCGTAAAAATCCACATCACTCATACCATTGAAAACTTCATCGGAGAGAACGAGTTCAGGCTCATCGGTCCGGGTGTCATCGCCAAGAAATTCGAAGGCAAAAAGATCGATCCCGAGGTACTGGAAAAGTTCATTATTTCCACCATCGAAAACGATGAGAAATTTATGGAAGAAATATCCGCTCTCGAAGACGGCATCTACATCTTCGGACACTCTCATGTTCAGTGGAGTTACAAGGTGCCCGGGAAGAATGTTTACCTCGTAAATCCGGGATCATGCGGACTGCCTCTGGATGGTATCGAGAACACGCTTCCTTATACTATCCTCGAGATCGAAAACGGCAATGTAAAAGTCGAACATTTAAGAGTCGCATTTGACCTCGTCTCTTACTCGAAAAAACTTGAAGATTCCACGCAGTTTAAGGAAGCAAATGTGTGGACAAAAGTTATAATGAAAGAGCTCAGTTCATCAAGAGAAAAGATCACTTTTTTCATCGATTACGTTAACAGATATGCTGAAGAAATCGGTGATAATAGAAGACCGTTTGCAGTCGACACATGGGAGACTGCATACGATAAATGGGAGAAGTCTATGAGTTATGTTTTTTACGGAAATGAAGAAGCAGCAAAAGTGCATTCAGAAGGAAAGGTCTTAAGGGGGATCGATACTCCGCTGGATCTTTATGATGCACTTAAAAAAGTCTGGTGCAGGAAAACCTGTGCACCGAGAATGCAGAATGAATGGACACCTGAAAACATGACCTACGGTCAGTGCTCCATAACTTCTTTTCTCGTTCAGGATATCTTCGGAGGCATCGTAAAAGGCGTTCTCCTGGAGGATGGAAATTATCACTGCTACAATGTGGTCGACGGACACGTTTTCGACCTGACGAGTGAACAGTTTGAGAAAGAATTAATCTATTCTCCTGATGACAAAGTTCAGACCAGGGAAGAGCATTTTCGAAAAGAAGAGAAAAAACAAAGGTACGAATACCTTAAGGAAAAACTGTTTTTGTCGGTAGAATGACTTGTGTTTGACAGGTTTTCCGGCGGGGCTATTGCCATTATAATTGTTCCTAAAATGCGACAAGAGGTAAGTATATGATCAAGATCGAAAACAAGGAATTTGCATTCAACAATTACGTCGACAGCTGTATCGGCACGGGCAGGATGGGTCTCGCGCTCCAAAAGGAGTATATGGATCAGCTGGCGTTCGTTCAGAAATACATCGGATTCAAGCATATAAGAGGCCACGGCCTTTTCTCGGATGACATGGCGATCTACCAGGAACGCGACTTTACGAAGTTCGGCGGCGAGTTCATGATCGACTATAACTTCACATACCTGGATCTCGTTATGGACGGATATAAGGCTCTCGGAATAAGACCTTATCTCGAGCTCGGATTCATGCCGTCGAAAATGGCGTCCGGTGACCAGACTGTCTTCTATTGGAAGGGTAACGTTACTCCGCCAAAGGACTATGCTGCTTGGCAGAAACTTTTGAAGGTTACGTTGGAGCACCTGATCGACCGCTACGGTCTTGAAGAAGTTCTCACATGGCCTGTTGAGGTATGGAACGAACCTAACCTTACTGTGTTCTGGAAGGATGCATCGAAGGAAGAATACTTTAAACTTTTCAAGGCTTCGTTCGAAGCAGTTAAGGGCGTTAATAAGAACTTCAAGGTCGGAGGCCCTGCAGTATGCGGCGGTTCCGATAAGGAGTGGATCAAGGCTTTCCTCGAGTTCTGCGACAAGGAAGACATCATGCCTGACTATATCTCGCGTCACCATTACTGCACAGATCAGCCTAAGTTCGACGGACACTACGGATATGCTAATCTTCTTGATCCGGAAAATGAGGATGACGGATTCCCGAACCTTCACTCAACGAGAGAGATCATCGACAGTTTCCCTAAGTTCAAGGGTCTTGAGATACACGTAACGGAATTCAACACATCATATATCCCGAACTGTCCTTTGCATGACACGAACCTTAATGCGGCTTATATCGCTCATCAGTTATCTAGACTCGGTGACGATAACGTTGCTTATTCGTATTGGACTTTCGGAGATATCTTCGAAGAATCAGGCGTTCCGTTTACACCGTTCCACGGCGGCTTCGGTCTCGTTGCAAACGGCGTGATCCCGAAGCCTACATTCTGGACATTCGTATTCTTCAAAAAGCTCAAGGAGCAGGAATATAAGTGCGTCTATAAGGACGACGATTCCGTTATCGTCAAGTTCCCTAACGGCGAATACAGAGGAGTTCTCTGGAACAGATTTACGGAGGGAAAAGAGATGTCGTTCGAATTCCCGGAGAATGATTATTCATTCGTAAGTGAGATCTGCGATGAGGATACATGTAATCCTTTGAAAGTTTGGCACGACATGGGCGAGCCGTCATCTCTTAACGATGCACAGAAAGATATCCTTAAGCGCTCTGCAGTTCCTCTTATCAAGACGGACCGTTCAATCGGCAAGGTCAGTTTTGAGGTAAAGCCTAACGGAGTCATCTATTTCTCATTGGAGCCGAAAAAGATTACACCCGACCGCGGCTATGATTATGAGCGCGTGATCGGGCGTAAGTAATTCTTGTTTGGTCAGGGATTATTTGTATTCGTACTCACATATAAATCCCAGGAAACCTGACATGCTAGGTTCGTTGCTGATAGGATCATCGGAGACGTGCTGAACATACATGCTGCCGTCCTCTCCGCTGATGCCTGCTACGTAGTAGTCGCCGTTACCGCCGAAATCCTCGTAGCCGTCAGGCATTGTAGGTTCACCGACGAACAGAGATACATACTCAGTGTTGTAGCTGATCACTGATGCGATCGTAAGAGCTTCTCTCTCGGAATCGAATGTAGCGAGGTGTCCGCCCATCTCTTCGCACTTCTGTACAGCTTCGTCGTATGTGCAGTCGCACATTACGATCTCATAGTGATGTTCGTTATCGGAAAGCGGAATGAAGTCCTTGGAAATATCATAGTAATCGTCGGTACTCGGATAGTCAGGAGTATATTCTTCGGCTGTTCCGAGAAGTTCGATCTCGCCGTTGTCTGCTGTGTACCAGCAAAGCTCGGAGTTGTAATCTTCAGGATCTTCAAAGTCGGTGAAACAACTCCAGAGAGTCTCTGTTGTAGTTTCGTTGGTGACACGGAAGACTTGCACTGTGGTGTAAGCAGCTCCGCCTGAGCCGATGTTAAAGAATGTTCCGTCATTCAGAAGGATATTCTCATTTCTTGACCATCCTTCGAACACGAGTGTCGGCAGATAATCATCTGATCTGGTATAAAGAGCAAGGACGTAGTACGAATCATCCATATCATCCCAATCATATTCAACCCTGTCTACGATCATGAGTTCAGGAATATCGTCACCGTTAACATCTTTAAGAATGTATCCGAGATGACTTTGTGAGGTAGCGTAGTCATTGTACATAGCGAATTCGCATACGCCCATCAACTCCCAGACATCATCTTCATTGGCATTTCCGGATACCAGATACATTATGTTGTCTATGATGTCGCCATAGTAGCTGAGCTCAGATCTAGGTCCCTCATCCGGATCAGTCTCAGCAGGAGTGAGGGTTTCTTCGGTCTCCTCAGTTTCAGCAGGAGTAAGAGTATCCTCTGTCTCTTCTGTATCTTCAGTTTCCTCTTCAGTAGTCTCTTCTTCCTCTTCTTCCTCCTCCTCGTCGTCATCGCTGCGACGGGAACCCTTCTTGCTGCTTGCAGTGCCGCAGGCGCCGAGTAACATGGCGAAAGCGAGAACAAGAGCAATGATGGTAGTGAATTTTTTCAAACTCTTCATAATGTGCCCTCCAAAATAGTATTTGGTTATAATCGGATTATACCTATAATAAAATTGACATTCAACGAGACAGGCGGAAACGAAAATGGCAACTTGCGTATCAACAGAAGTAATGCGAAACAGCGACAGATGGACCATCGAGAATCTGGTTCCATCGAAGGAACTTATGGAAAGAGCGGGGAAGGCCATTTTCGAGCAGGCCGAATGGAAGGCACCTGTTGGGATAATATGCGGCAAAGGCAATAACGCGGGCGACGGATTCGTGGTGGCAGGGCTCTTGAAGGACCACGGGATCGACTGCGAGATAGTACTTTTATACGAGGACAGTTTCTCCGAAGACGGCAGGTATTTTTATGACAAGTGTCTGGAAAAGGGTATTCCCGTAGTAAAAGAAGGACATTATCAGGATTACAACACTATCCTCGATGCGATATTCGGAACAGGATTTAAGGGTGAGGTCCGCGAGCCTGCAAAAAGTGCGATAGAAAACATCAACAGCTCAGGTGCGTACGTTGTCTGCGCCGACATCAACAGCGGACTTAACGGCGACACGGGACTTGGAAAACTTTACGTTATATCCGACCTGACGGTATCCATCGGAACCTACAAGTACGGCCATTTTCTGGGTAACAGCGACAAGGCCATGAAGCGTAAGGTCAACTGCGACATCGGCATTAAGATCATCGGCGAGACTAAGGAACTTTAAGGTTTCTTGTAGGATATGTAAGATTTTGCCGATCTTTTTCGAGAAAACTTCTATGAATGACGGCGAGGAGAACACATTACAAAGGGATTGTAAGGTGTTAATATATTTTTATGATTTCGGATCCGGGGGATCCTATTTTTGGAGGGCAAATATGGCTAAAAGTGCTATGAAAAAATTTGTAGCAGTTATGGTTGCAGGTTCTATGGTATTCGCTCTTGCTGCTTGCGGCAGACCGACTCCTGAAAAGTTTAAGGAATCCGCTATCAAGAAGCTCGAAGCTAAAGAAGTTGATATCGATGATCTTGAAGATATTCAGGAAGATAAGGAAAAGGTTAAAGATTTTCAGGATGATCTCGAAGACGGTATCGTTATCTATGCTACAGGCGATGATCTCGAAGACATGATAGATGACGAGGAAGACCTCGAAGAGAGAAAAGAACAGACTGAAAAAACACTCGATGAACTAAAAGATCACGGCATCGATGTTGAGGAGATCCTTGGTTTTGATCCTTCTGACTGGGATATTGATGACATTGAAGATATGACGATCTATGCTATCGGCGACGATGTCGAGGACAAAAAGAAGTCATGTGTTGAAGGTGCCGTAGTACTTCAGTTCGTAGACAAGGAAGAGGCTAACGAGGCTTTCGAGGGTATTGCTACAAACTATGTTGAGAAATCCGGAATCGATCTTAAGGAGCTCAACAAGGGTGAGATCGTAAGCAAGGGTAAGAGCGTTCAGTTCATCCTCAACGGTGACTCCGATCTTATCGGTGATCTTATTGTAGACCTCATGGCTCTTATCGTTGATAAGACAGGCATGGATGAGGATCTTGCTAAGGAAGAGATCAAGGAAGCTAAGTCCAAGATCAAGGAAAGCATCGATAAGGATGTTGTTTTCACATTCGGTCTTTACTACAACAACGGAACAATGACTATCATCTATGGTTACAGCATGAGCGGTGATCTTGATAACATCCCGGAGATTGCCAAGATCCTTGGTGTAACAGATCCTACAACAGTAGAGATGAGTGACGCTATGTACGACGGTTTGATCGATTTTGTCGATGAGAGCATCAGCGATGATCTCCTTGAGAATCTCCATGTCACATAATTAAGTTTCCGGTTTGATATTAAAACTGAATGGGCTGCCTCAGATTGAAATGAGGCGGCCCTTATTATTTGTGTTTTTTCATTTTCCAACCTTAGGTTGGATTTATTTTTTTCGGATTTTGGGAATCGAACTTAAGGTTGGAAAAATCTCACAAGGGCAAAAAACAGGTGCTTTTGAAGGCTGTGAGCATAAAGTTTTTTCGAGAAAGGGAAGTTAAGGTTGGAAAAATGGAAAAGGGCGGTCTTGGCAGTAAGGTAGATTTTTTCTGAGAAAATGCTTATCATTTACAGGTAATTCGTGATAAACGGAGGAAACATATGAATATTAAGAAAACAGTGAGCTCTTTGTTGGCTCTTACAGTAATAATCCCGATCGTGCTCTTTTACGGTACAGGCGTTCAGGCTGCCGGAACGAGCAGAGATTTTGTGCAAAGGATCTATAAGTACGTTCTCGAGAGAGACTCCGACAAGGACGGAGAAGATTTCTGGCTTAACGAATTGTCCACAGGCAAGGTTAACGGCGGACAGCTCGCAAAGCAGTTCCTTGTAAGTAAGGAATTCACAGACAAGAACAAGAATGATACCGAGTTCGTAACTATCCTTTATAAGACGTTTTTCGGAAGAGATCCTGAGAAGGAGGGCCTGGATTTCTGGCTCAACAATCTTTCTTCCAAGAAGAACACCAGAGACAATATCGTTGATGAATTCATAAATTCACAGGAGTGGGCTGACATCTGTGCGGAGTACGGCATCGTTTCCGGCGGTAACAAGAAGCCGACACCTAAGACAAATTCCAATAAGGAACCTTCACAGAAGACGAAGGATTTTACAGAAAGACTTTATACTTCCGCGCTCGAGCGTCAGTCAGACAAGTCTGGTCTCGAGTACTGGTCCAAGAAGCTTGCCAACTATGAGATCACAGGCGAAGAGGCTGCAGCAGAGTTCTTCTTCAGCGACGAGATGAAGAAGGCAAACATCAGTGATGCGGATTTTATCTACAGACTTTACGCTACATTCTTAGGCAGAGTTCCTGATCTCGGCGGATTCGATTTCTGGCTCAGTGAGATGGCCAAGAATCCTTCCAAGAAGTACGAGATGGCATTTTACGGTTTCTCCAGAAGTGAGGAGTTCGTTAAGCTCTGTAATGAAGCAGGTATCGTTCCTTACGCTACCAAGTCATGATCATCCGAGAGTGATCACCAGTTCCTGAGAAGAGAAGTCGATGGTCGTTCCCCATTCGGATACGTTCGGCATGGATTCGGATACGCTTACGACATTTTTGACGCCGCTTAGAACGATCCTCTTCGTTGAACCGAAGCCCTTTGTTCTGACGGTGATCTTCTGACCTTTTTTCAAGATATTGATAACGCCTGAGGTCTTTGCATCTTCAGAGAAGACCTCAAATGCGCAGATGTTATCGTTTTCGAGCTCGAATACAGAGAAAGTGATGTTGTTAAGAACATCCCCGTGTCCGTGTGAGTCAGGCATGGTCGTTACGACTATGGAGTTAGGACGCACGAGGATCGGGATGGAATTCTTGTCGATCTTTCCGGATTTGTAACATGGTCCCTGGATCTTCTCTCTGGTTAAGAGGTTGGTCCAGTTTCCGGACGGTACATAGTAGCTTACCGTATTGGATGCATTAAGGACCGGAACGACCATGATGGAAGAACCGAGCATGTACTGGTGAGCCAGAAGTCTCGATGACAGGTCATTCTCAAATTCAAGGAATACAGGTCTCATGGAAGGTGCGCCCATCGTTGCTGCTTCGCATGTGATGGAGTAGAAGTGCGGGAACATTCCCGTACGCATTCCGGAGAAGAGCTTGATGGTCTCGACAGCTCCTGCGAACGCATTCAATGGAGTCTTGCAATTCACCGTAAATCTCATGTGCGGAGCCATAAGGCCGAACTGTGCCCAACGTGTAAAGAGTTCGTCGTCAACGCCCGGTGTCAGTAACGGAGTGTCGATATTTACGGTGTTGATTCCCGAGAGTCCCAAAGACAAACAACGCTTCAGGACACTGCTCATCGCACCGAAGGATTTGTTCTCGGCGATGACGTTGGTGTATGGATAAAGCTGAGCGCCTGTGGAAACAGCATTGGAGATTACCATGGCGTTCGCATGTCCGTTAGTTCTTGATACTGCCTCGAATACTGATTCGTTGAAGAGCATGCAGAATGAATCGTTGACTTCGGAAGCGGTGAGGCCGTTGGAGAATGCTACTTCGTCATCCGCGAAGTCAAACAGTGTGTATCTGAAACCTGCTTCGATCATGTCCACACCCATGAGGAGGAGAGCATCGACTCTCTGCTGGACGAATGATCTTCCGCCAACGTTCGTAAGGTCGATCAAAGCGGCACCTGCGCACTCAGTGTCGCGCATGTAGATGATGCCGTCTGTTGTCTTAACGAGGATATCGTTCTCGAGACACTCGTCGAAGAATTCGGAATCCTCACTGATGTACGGAGTAACCGTAACACCAACGCGGATGCCTTTCTCG
The DNA here is from genome assembly GCA_947303255.1 of uncultured Clostridia bacterium. GTDB lineage: Bacteria > Bacillota > Clostridia > Saccharofermentanales > Saccharofermentanaceae > Saccharofermentans. The sequence goes on from CAMYXL010000012.1 coordinate 33,163, forward strand.
TGGAGCTTTCTGAGGAAGTCCTGCGGGTTCGGGAACCTTGTAAGGTCAAACGAGAATCCCAAAGGATCACTAGGTGACAGCCAAAGATTTGACAGCCAGATCTCGCTTAACGGGATGCCGTTTTCAGAACTCGTGTCTGCATACTTAAGGATATCTTCAGAAGTAATTGTCTTATCGTCCTCGAAAACAACCGCCGTTCCGAGACTCCAGGAAGGAGCCGGGTGTGCGATTCCCAAAAAGCCGTTGAACAGACCCAGGATGCTCATCATGTCTTCGCTGGCGAAGATAACGTATTCCAATTCCTCATCATTTGTGGAGAAAGAAACTGCGGAATCGTACTGAGTTCCGAATGAGAAATCAACGGTGTCGATGGTGTTAACGAAAACACCGTATTTAGCTGATGAAATGTAGAAAGGAACTTTCTGATAGTCGGAAGTCTGAGCTCCCTGACGAGATTTGTTGGCAGCGTGTATCTCGGAACCGTTCAGGAGGAGTGCGGCGCCGTTAGCACCGAGTCCGTAGAGCTGCTCGTCAGGATTAAATGACAGGGCCTCACCGGTTGCTGCCTTTGCTGAAACCTTATACTGTGAAGCAACACCGGAACTTGTTATGTATGAAGCTCCGCCGTTATCTGCTCTTGTTGATGTGATGAACTTTCCGTAGTAATAAAAATCTATACCGAATACATCTGACTTGGAGATCCTTGCTTCAAACATGTTGCACTTGAAGACGATATTATCTTCAGTCTCCTCGATCTCGCCGTACTGTGACGGTTTTGTCTCGATGTACTTCTTCGGAACTTTAAGACCTGATCGGTGATTTATGTATCTGACCTTAATGGCATTAGAACTGCATGCCGCGATCTCGATGGTCATCTGGCCCGGAACATCTGATCTTGTGAGAGATTTTCCGGTTATGCTGCTCTGGTATGCGCAGACGGACGTCTTCAATGTGAGCGTGTAGTTTTCGAAAGATACGGCAGAGATTGCCTTAGGATTCTTGATGAGTGCTCCTGATCTTGATGTCATATATATTTCCTCCCGTTCCGGTCATATAACCCTTTATTAATTAAATCACACTTTTTTGAAGATTATACTGATGTTATAATACAATTTGATTTCAAAAAGGAGTACCTGAATGGTCGGCAAGAAAAGATTTACAAAATATGCGAACCAGTCAAACGTCGATTCACAAAGTCTTTTTGTGGATGATGATGCAAGGTTGCATCTTGTCGATGAACTTAAGGTCAGAGGCTCCAGGAGAATTCTCATTATCTGCAACAACACGATAAGAAAGCTCCGTCCCTTTAACGAACTCATCGACAAGCTCAACAACGAAGGTTTCAGGACTTTCGTGTTCTGCCAGACCGAGATGATCCTAATGGACAGGGATATCGAAGGCGGTCTCAAAGTTTACGGCGAGTATAACTGCGACACAATAGTCACTATAGGCGGAACCTGTGAGATCGACTGCGGCAAGCTGATCGCGGCCCTCTCTGCTAATCCCGTCAAAGTGATAAGCCAGATCGTCGGTGTAGATAAACTTCCGAACGACATCCCGCTTCTTTGCACGATCATGACCGAGAACTGCGCTTCGTCCACCACGGCCAGCGCGGAATTCTTCGATAACGTGGCAATGAAATGGAGGACCGTCATAAGCGGCAACCTCGTACCGCACATCGTTGTCGTCGACACTGATTTTTCCGAGCGTGTTTCTTTCGAAAACACAGTCTCGTCAGCCCTTACGGCCCTGTGCGTAACCATAGAGGCGTACATAAGCCCTGTTGCAAAATTCTATCCGGAGTACAGGGCAAGTGCGATCAACTCCAGCATGATCCTTTTCAAAAACTTGGAAAAGTTCAGCAATAATTCCACCGATACCTTTCTTCGAAAACAGATCGCTGTCGGAGGATTTTATTCGGGTCTTTCCACCAGAAAAACAGGAATCGGTTACGCTCACATCATCATGCATACCCTTGTCTCAAAATACAACATGGTCCACGGCAAGTGTCTTCCCAGGATCCTGATCCTCGTTCTAAAAGAACTTCAGGGCAATCCTGAGATCTGCGACGGACTTGCAGACTTAGCAAAGGCATCGCATTTCTGTTCATCGTCCCTTGCAAGTGACGTAGCAGCAGAGTCCTTCATCTACAATCTGGAAAGACTCTACGGCAAGGTCTCCGACGAAGGCGATGAGCCTGTTGCCAAGGCTGAGGATATCGACTATCTTGTCAACGAAGTTGCGAAGGAAGCAAGGACCTACGTCCTCGACAAGACCATAGATGACAAGGCACTTCGAAAGATAATTACGGCACTTACATAAATGAGAACGAAGAATATATTTCCGGATTACGTAACCAAAGTCTTAAGACTATATGATGAGAAAGGCTTTAAGGCCTACGTGGTCGGTGGTGCTGCCCGTGACATCATCATGGGAAGGATCCCCGACGATTATGACGTGGCTTCAAATGCGTCTCCTGAAGAAGGCATCGCTATCTTAAACGAAGCCGGAATAAAGACCATCGATACATCCAAAAAACACGGAACCATAGTAGCTCATCTTGACGGTGAGAACATAGAGATAACCACTTTCAGAGTTGAAGGAACTTATGAAGATCACAGGCATCCTTCATCTGTAACTTTGTCTCGAAACATCGAAGATGATGTAGCCAGAAGAGACTTCACAATGAACGCGATCTACATAGATTCAGAGGGTGAACCGGTGGATCTTTTCGGAGGCGTAAATGACATTAACGACAAGATCATAAGAGCAGTCGGAGATCCTGAAGAAAGGTTTACCGAAGATGCCTTAAGGATCTTAAGAGCGCTCAGATTTTCTGCTGTTCTCGGCTTTAAGATCGAGGAGAAAACAGCTGAAGCGATCTTCAAGACAAAAGATCTTCTGAACGAGATCTCTGAAGAAAGGATCGCCGAAGAATTCAGAAAGCTAATCACAGGTAAGAACGCATCGAACATCATAAGAGAATACACGGAAGTGTTCGGTATATTTATCCCTGAGATCGTAAGGATGAAGGGCTTCGACCAGAAGTCCACTTATCACGACATGGATCTTCTCGAACATACTTTGTCGGTACTTGATCTCATCGAACCTAAAGACACGAACCTTTGTATCGCAGCGCTTCTTCACGACATCGGAAAACCTGATGTCTTTAAGATCGACGAGCAGGGCATAGGTCACATGAAGCTTCATAATATCGAGAGCAAGAGGATAAGCGAGATCTTCCTCGATAAGTATAAATTCTCCAACGAAGAGAAGAAGGATATCCTGGACCTTGTCTATCTCCACGATGTCTTTCCGAAGACCAAGCCGAAGATCAGAAAATATCTGTCGGAGTATTCTTTGGAGTTTATGGAAAGGCTCGCCGTTTTGCAGAAGGCAGACATTCTTTCTCATTCCGCCAAGGGCAGGGAGAGAATGGTGCTTCTGGATGAGCGCCGTGAACTTATAGAAGAGATCATCCGCGACAATGACTGCCTTAAGATGAAGGACATGGAGATCGGAGGCAAGGATCTCATGGACCTCGGAGTCGAAGAGGGAAGAAGAGTCGGCGAGATCCTTAAGGATGTTTTCGAGAAGGTCTTGGAAGGAGAACTTTCGAACAAGAGGGACGAACTTATTCTTTATGTGAAATCCATTCTCTGATAATATGTACTCCGAAAGAAGGTGGATCTCGGATGGCAGCAAACAAAGATGAACAGGGACGCGTACCAAGCACGTTTTTTTATTCGTTCTGTGCTACGGACGTCGTTGTGCCTATCCTCTCATTCCTGATGCGCATCCATGCCAAGCCTGATAAGGAATTTCTCAAGGCAGAAGGTCCTATCTTCATCCTCGGCAACCACCCTTCCTATCTTGACCCCTTCGTTGTTATGAGACTTACTCACGGCAGGAAAGTCAATTATCTTGCGGGCGAATTTTTGTTCCGCAACCGTATCTGGGGTTATCTTTTTCGAAAAGCAGGAATAATAGAGATCAAGCAGTTCACCAAGGACACGGGAGCTGTCATGGGTATGATGCGCGTCGTAAAAAGAAACGGCGTCCTGGCGGTTTTTCCTGAAGCAACCAGATTTGTCGACGGCAAGTCCATAGGCTTTGACGACGGCATGGCCAAGTTCATCAAAAGGTGCAAGGCGAGCATCTGGTTCATGGAAAGTCACGGCGCGTACATGACTTACCCGAGATGGAGCAGGTCTTTTCTAAGGCTCGGAAGGATCGATGCCAAGTTCGGCAAGGTCCTCACAAAGGAAGAAGTCGCTTCAATGTCCGTAGAAGAACTGCATGCGGAAATGCTAAAGCAGCTTGATTATAACGAGAATGACTACGCCCGTGAGACAGGGATCAAATACAAAAACAGAAAGCTTGCTTCAGGACTTCAGTACGTGGCTTATGCATGTCCGAAGTGCGAAGCGGAATTTACCATGCGCTTCACGGGTCATGACGAGATACAGTGCGAGAAGTGCGGAAACCGCGTAAAGATGCTCCAGACAGGACTTCTGGCTCCGGGAGATCAGGAAAGCAGGTCGTTTGAAGATCTCCATCAGTATGCCGAGTGGGAAAGGTCTGTTACGAGAGAGCAGATCAAATCACCGGACTTTAAGCTTGTTTTGGATGCAAGGCTCATGAAGAAATTTGATGCCGTTGATTTCGCTCATGTGGGAAACGGAACCTTAACCGTAACGACTGAGAAGATAGTCTATGAGGGAACACAGTGTGATCCGAAAGACGGAATCGTATACCACAAGAAAAAGATCAGGAGAGGTTACAAAAAACGCGAACTTAAGGGAAGTCCCGTAAGACTCGAATTTGATATCTCAGACATGAAGGGAATAGTCGTGGGCTTCGGCGATTACGTTGAAACTCATGATAAAGAGGGAACGCTCTACAGATTCAAGATCGACGGCCAGAAGGTATTTAAGGTTCAGCAGGTCGTTGCCATGAACGGCAAATTATCGGATAAAGCTCTTAAAGCTTAAGTCTCATGAAGACGTCCGCATGCGGATTCTCGTTATATCTGGAGATCTCCTCAAAACCGAATTGCTTATAGATGGCAATAGCGGATTCACTGGAACTCGTAGTGTCAAGATAAAGCCATGTGTAACCGAAGGTCTTTGCCTGGTCGATGGCAAAACCCACCATCTTCTTGCCTAATCCCTGACCATGGAATTCATTGAGAAGATAAAGATGCTTGATCTCTCCGGAGTTTCTGTGCATAACTGCTGCGTATTTTGCATCATAAGGAAGGTCAACAACGGCGATCGTTCCTACGATCTCCTGCTCATCGTCCATCATTACCCAGAAGTGCCTGTAATTTCCGGCAACATCTGTAAGAGCCTTATGTCTTCCGTACGGTTCAAAGACTCTTCCGGACTCAGGCATGCATTTCTCGAAAAAGTCATTCAGCTGACCTTGAAGAAAATGTACAAAGCCGACAAGACGCATTGACACTATCCTTTCTTGCTTTCTTAAGATGATTGTAACAGAATTTCAATATAAAACATATGTCTATAATTTTTCAAAATGGTATCATTTAAATGTTAAAAAACAGAGACTATGCACAAAATCTCGGAGGATAGAATGCGAAGTAGAACACTATCAAGGTTGGCAGCAACACTCATCGCCGTATTTCTGGTGATCCAGATACCGATGGGTTCAGTAAGTGCCGGAATATCGGATACAGAAGGTGTAGGCGGATTTGTAGCGCGTGTCTACAGGACCGTAATGGAACGTGAATATGATCAGGAGGGATTCGATTTTTGGACCAAAGGTCTCATAAATCGTGAACTGGACGCAGCCAGGCTTATGGACTGTTTCGTTTTTTCTCCTGAATTTCAGGGATATAACATTTCTGACGAGGATTACGTCAGGATCCTTTATAACTCGATGATGGACCGTGAGCCTGATGAATCAGGTAAGGCTTACTGGCTCGATTCCCTTAACCGCGGAATGACCAGAAGAAGGGCTTTGTCCTGCTTCATCGATTCACAGGAATTCTCTGATATCTGCGCAGGCTACGGCGTTACAAGAGGAACACTCCCTCTTACGGAAAACGTAGATATCCACACAGATAAGGTAATGTTCGTTACCGGAATCTACAGAAATATTCTCGGAAGAGATCCTGATTCCGAGGGACTTAAGAACTGGACAGACTATATTGTCGGCGGTAACAACGCATCAGATCTCATCCTCGGCTTTATCAACAGCACAGAGTTTAAGAACAGAGGCTTAAGCGACAGTGAGTACGTTGCTTGTCTTTACAGAGCATGTCTCGGAAGAGAAGGCGGCGAGAGCGAGATCAACTCATGGGTTGACTATATGGATGCTCATCTGGTAAGCCGCAAGTACGTTTTCGCGCAGATCCTGGGATCACAGGAATGTTCCAACCTCTGCCGTAATTACGGTATCGTGGCAGGAAATGTTGCCTTGAGCGAAAACAGAGATAAGTGCGTTCCTGTAAATGACTTCGTTATCAATGCTTTCGAGAGCATTCTCCAGAGAAAGCCAAGTACTGATGACATGAACTATTATGCAGGTCAGCTCACAAGCTCCATGACAGCCAACCAGTTCCTGTCTTCCGTTCTCGGAAGTGCTGAGTGTAAGGCTTTCAACTACAGTAACGAAGAGTTCGTAAAGGTAACTTACAAGGCTGCTCTCGGAAGAGAAGCAGGTGATTCCGAAGTTTCCACATGTGCTGCTAAGATCCAGAACAAGGGTAAGAACGATTTCTTAAGTGATATCTACGGAAGCCAGGAGTATAACGATTACTGCAACAAGTGCAAAGTTTCTCCTAACTTTATTTCCGGTTGGAACACAACGGCAGCAGGTAAGGTCTACATCCGTGACGGTGCTTTCCTTACAGGTTGGCAGAACATCGACGGCGACCGTTATTACTTTGATCCGTCCAACAACGTTGCAGCTACGGGCTGGAAGTACATCGACGGACTTAAGTACTACTTCTATGCTGACGGTTCCTTGTGTCAGGATGTTACAGGCATAATCGGAGATCAGGATTCCTACTATCTCACAGTTAACTGCACAACCAACACCATCATGGTCTATGCAAAGGATACAAACGGCGAATACATAATTCCTGTAAAAGCAATGATCTGTTCTTCTTCAGCAGGCGGCGTAACTCCTTCAGGAACATTTACGATCCAGCGTCTTCAGGCTTGGAGAGAACTTATGGGACCTGTATGGGGTCAGTATTGCTCAAGGATCACAGGTAACTACCTGTTCCATTCTGTTTGGTATTATCAGGATGGAAATGCCAATACACAGTCAGTTACCCAGTACAACAACCTCGGTAAATCCGTTTCTCACGGATGTATCAGACTTACTGTTGCAGATGCAAAGTGGATCTTCGACAACTGTAACGGAAGCCAGGTAAAGGTGTTCTATTCATCCGAATCAGCACCGTTCGACAGACCGGTTCCTCCGCCGATAACTGCTCTCTACGGAGATTACGGCCACGATCCGACGGATATCTGGCATTGATAAAACGATCGAAACTGCCTCAGCGATGAGGCAGTTTTTTTGTGTTCTGTGAATGGTTTCCGAAGCTCTGTGGGTAAACTATCGGCTTTTCGGCATAATTGCCAAATATTATTAATATCACTTGTAATAATAATAATGTATAATGCTTGTGGACTATGCCTAATACTAATGGAGGACGATATAGATGAAAGTTGTTATTCTGGCAGGCGGATTCGGAACAAGGATCAGTGAAGAGAGTCAGTTTAAACCAAAGCCAATGGTAGAGATCAGTTCAAAACCAATTCTTTGGCATATTATGAAATATTACTCGGCATTCGGTTTTAACGAATTTATTATCTGCTGCGGTTATAAGCAGTACGTTATCAAGGAGTGGTTCGCAGATTACTATCTTCACAACTCCGATGTAACATTCGACTTTACAGCCGAGAACAGAATGATCGTTCATAAGAACCATACAGAACCTTGGAAGGTAACTCTTATCGATACAGGCCTTAACACGATGACAGGCGGACGTATCAAGAGAATACAGAAGTATGTAGGAAACGAGCCTTTCATGCTCACATACGGCGACGGCGTATGTAACGTAGATCTTAATAAACTCATCGAATTCCACAAGGAAAAGGGTAAGATCGCTACTATGACAGCTATCAATGTCGGACAGCAGTTCGGTTGTCTTGATATGGCAGAAGACGGTTCCGTTTTGAGATTCCGTGAGAAGAGCGAGAATGACGGCGCCATCATCAACGGCGGTTATATGGTCCTCGAACCAGAGATATTCAACTACATCGAAGGCGATTCTACTGTTTTCGAGAAGGCTCCTATAGAGAACCTTGCTAAAGATGGTCAGCTCAATGCTTATGTTCATGACGGTTTCTGGAAGTGCATGGATACAAAGCGTGATAAGGAACTTCTCGAGTCCCTGATCGATTCCGGAAAAGCACCTTGGATGATCTGGGAGGAATAATATGATAGATCTCGAGTTTTACAGAGGCAAGAAAGTATTCCTTACCGGACACACCGGATTTAAGGGAACATGGATGAGCAGGATCCTCGTTAATGCAGGTGCCATCCTTACAGGTTATTCACTTGAGGCTCCGACAACTCCGGACCTTTTCTCTCTCGCAGATGTTGAGGGAAAGATGACATCGGTAATCGGTGACATCAGAGATTTTGATAAGCTCTTTGAAGCTTTCAAGAAGGCTGAGCCTGAGATCGTTATCCACATGGCAGCACAGCCTATCGTAAGAGATTCCTACAAGGATCCTAAGTACACATACGAGACAAACGTTATCGGAACAGTCAACATCATGGAATGTGTAAGACTTACCGATTCCGTTAAGTCTTTCCTGAACGTAACAACAGACAAGGTTTATAAGAACAACGAGTGGGAGTGGGGCTACAGAGAAAACGAGCCTTTGGACGGATATGATCCGTACTCGAATTCCAAGTCCTGCAGCGAGCTCGTTACACACAGCTATAAGTCATCATTCTTTGAAAACGGCAAGGTTGCTATCTCCACAGCACGTGCAGGTAACGTTATCGGAGGCGGAGATTTCGCTAACGACAGAATTATTCCTGACTGTGTCCGTGCTTTCCTCAAAGGTGACGACATTATCGTAAGAAACCCATATTCAACAAGACCATATCAGCATGTCCTCGAACCTGTAATGGCTTATCTCATGATCTGCGAGAAGCAGTGGAATGACGGTTCCCTCGCATCATGGTACAACGTAGGACCTGATGATATCGACTGCGTAACAACAGGAGATATCGTTGATATGTTCGTAAATAACATGGGCGGAGTTAAGCGTGTAGACAAGGCCGATAAGGAAGGACCTCACGAGGCGAACTTCCTTAAGCTCGATTGCAGCAAGATCAAGAGAGCAATGGGCTGGAAGGCTACATGGAACGTTAACGAAGCTATCGCCAGAGTATGTGAGTGGACCAGAGTCTACAAGGAAGGCGATATGACCAAGATCCCTGAGATCATGGATAAGCAGATCAACGCTTTTATCAATAGCGAATACATAACAAAATAATTATTCAAGGAGCATATTTATGTTTGAAAACATGTCGGAAAAAGAAGCAAGAGAACAGATCTTGGAGATGGTAAAGGACTATTGCGATACATATCACAATAAGAAAAAGCCATTCGAGGAAGGAGACAGGATCCCATACGCAAGCAGAGTTTACGGCCACGAAGAGATGGTTAACCTCGTAGACAGTTCACTTGAGTTCTGGCTTACGGCAGGCAGATACACAGATCAGTTCGAGAAGGCTTTCGCTGAGTACCTCGGCGTAAGATTCTGCTCACTCGTTAACTCAGGATCTTCAGCTAACCTTAATGCATTCATGGCTCTCACAAGCCCGCTCCTTAAGGAAAGAGCTATCAAGAGAGGCGACGAGGTCATCACTGTTGCTGCAGGTTTCCCTACAACGGTTGCTCCTGCTATCCAGTTCGGTGCAGTACCTGTATTCGTAGATGTTACTATCCCACAGTACAACATCGATGTAACAAAGCTCGAGGAAGCACTTTCCCCTAAGACAAAGGCAGTCATGATCGCTCATACACTCGGTAATCCGTTCGATCTTAAGGCTGTTAAGGAATTCTGCGACAAGCATAACCTCTGGCTCGTAGAAGATAACTGCGATGCTTTGGGTTCCAAGTACACAATCAATGGTGAGGAGAAGTTCACAGGTACTATCGGTGATATCGGAACATCTTCCTTCTATCCACCACACCACATGACAATGGGTGAAGGTGGTGCCGTTTATACAAACAATCCTATCCTTCATAAGGCAATCAGATCTTTCCGTGACTGGGGTCGTGACTGCGTATGCCCATCCGGTAAGGACAATGTCTGCGGACACAGATTCGACAGACAGTACGGTGAGCTCCCATTGGGCTATGATCACAAGTACGTATATTCACACTTCGGCTACAACCTCAAGGCTACAGATCTTCAGGCTGCAGTAGGATGTGCTCAGATCATCAAGTTCCCTACATTCGTTGAGAGAAGAAGACATAACTTCGACAGACTCAAGGCAGCTCTCTCTGGACTCGAGGATAAGATCATCCTTCCTGAGCCATGCGCTAACTCCAAGCCATCATGGTTCGGTTTCCTTATAACATGTAAGGAAGGCGTAGACAGCTTCAAGGTTGTTAACTACGTTGAGAGCCACGGCGTTCAGACAAGAAGACTTTTCGCGGGTAACCTTACAAAGCACCCATGCTTTGATGAGATGAGAGCTACAGGCGAAGGCTACAGAGTAGTAGGCGGTCTTGAAAATACTGACAGGATCATGAACGATACATTCTGGGTAGGTGTTTATCCGGGAATGACAGACGAGATGATCGACTATATGGCTAAGACTATCAGGGAAGCATTGTCATGAGCGAAGAGAACGAAGAATTGACAACTGCTGGTCTTCAGTCCGAGGAGAAACCGAAAAAGGGACTTGTCGCGCTCATCGTACAGTTCTTTAAGTTCGGTATAGTAGGACTTATCAATACGGGTGTATCATTTGCGGTTAATACGCTGTCCCTTATGTTCTTCTATAAGGTTCTCGGTATACCTGAAGACAATAAGATAAGTTACTGGACTTCATCGATCCTCGCTTTTATCATCAGTGTCTTGAATGCATATCTTCTCAGTAACAAGTTTGTTTTCAAGAACAAAGACGGCGAAGAGAGAGTTTGGTGGAAGGTCCTTATAAAGACGTATATCTCTTATGCGGGAACGGGACTTATCCTTAATAACATCCTCCTTTGGATGTGGAATGATGTTATCCATGTAGGACAGTATTTCGGATGGCTCGCAGATATCGTAAACAATATGGGAATAACCATGACGGGAGACAGACTGGTCTCTTACATCGCACAGTTCCTTAACATGGCGATCACGATCCCGCTTAACTTTATAATGAATAAGTTCTGGGCTTACAGAGGAAAAAAGAAAGAGGTACAGGAATGAACAACGTAAGTTTGCTTGATTGTACATTACGTGACGGAGGCTATCTGAACGACTGGAAGTTCGGAAGAAATACCATCGTCAATATTTTCGAGAGACTTGTTGCTTCCAAGGTAGATTATATCGAGCTTGGATTCATCAATGAGAAAAGAGAATATGATCCTGACAGATCCATATTCCCTGATGTTAAGTCCATGACAAAGACATACGGAAATCTTGATGCAGGTGATGCGAAAAAGGTCGGAATGATCGACTTCGGCACACTTGATATCAGCCGCGTTTGTCCGCAGTCAGAAAGCTGCATCGATGCAATCCGCGTTATCTTCAAAAAGCATGTTCGAAAAGAAGCAATGGCATACGTTAAGCAGATAAAAGATCTCGGATATACTGTATTTGCTCAGCTCGTTTCCATCACGAGCTATGAGGACGATGAACTCATGGATCTCATCAGGATGGCTAACGAGGTAAAGCCTTTTGCAGTATCTATGGTCGATACATATGGTCTTTGCCACAGCGATACGCTTCTTCACTATGCAAATATCCTTAACGATAATCTTGATCCTGAGATATGCCTCGGATATCACGCACATAACAACTTCCAGCTCGGATATGCTAACTGCATCGAGCTTTTGACATGTCTTAAGACAGAGAGAAATCTTCTCGTAGACGGTACGATCTACGGTATGGGTAAGAGTGCAGGTAACTGCCCGCTCGAGCTTCTTGCCATGTATCTTAACGACAGAAGAGGTAAGAACTATAACGTTAATCAGATCCTTGAAGCATGCGATTCACAGGTCATTAATTTCCAGAAGGAAACACCTTGGGGATATTCGATGTTCTACTTCATCGCTGCATCCAATGACTGTCATCCGAATTACGTAAGTTATCTTATGAATAAGAGAACGCTTTCCGTTATGCAGGTCAATACGATCCTTGCACGTATCCCTTATGAGAAAAAACTTATGTATGACGAGAAGATAATCGAGAAACTTTATAGCGATTATCAGGAGATCGAAGTTGACGATAAGGATGATCTCGAAAGACTCAAGGAAGAACTTCAGGGCAAGAAAGTTCTCGTCTTAGGTCCCGGTACGAGCGTTACAGCAGAGTCTTCTGCAGTTCAGGATTTCATCATCAACAATGATCCTGCTATCATCTCGATCAACTTTATTCCGTCTACAATTAAGCCGGATATCTGTTTTATCACTAACAAGAAAAGATTCGTACAGTTGTCTTCCAACATCGCGAAAAATGCCGATACATTTAAGGTAATGGCAACATCCAATGTTACGAGTTCAACTTATACTTTTGACTATACAGTCAAGTATTCGAGCCTTCTCGATTACAATGCACAGATCATCGATAATTCATTCCTGATGCTCCTTAAGATCATTAAGAAGATCGGCATCGAGGAAGTGTTCGTAGCAGGCTTTGACGGATACGCAACAGACGACAGCCCGAACTACATAAATCCTGATATGGAATATCAGTTCACTTCTGCTGAGGCTGCCGAGCTTAACCAGTATGTAATCGGTGAACTCAGTAAGCTCTCATCCGGATTTAAGGTCAACTTCCTTACATCCTCTTACTACAATACAAAGGGGTAAGATGATGAGCAGATACAAGGCAGTTTTATTCGATCTCGACGGCACGATAATGGATACTTCAGAAGGTATCCTCATGTCCATCAAAGAAGCAGCCGATATGCTCGGATTACCTGAGCTCGAACCTGAAGTTTTAAGGACATTTATCGGTCCTCCGATCGAGTGGTCTTTCGAGGACAAATATGGTATTCACGGCGACGACCTTAAGAAAGCCGCAGCTACTTTCAGAGACCGCTACAGCAACCACAACCTCCTTCATGCGAAGCCTTATGAAGGCATTTTCGATCTTTTTCGAAAACTTCGTGAAAACGGCATAGGAACTGCGATAGCCACATACAAAAAACAGGACTACACCATGAAGCTTCTGAAGAACTTCGGTGTGGATCAAATGGTGGATGTCATCTACGGTTCCGACTATGAAGGCAAACTAAAAAAATCGGATATCATCGAACTTTGCATAAAAGATCTGGGTGTTACAAAAGACGAAGTCCTTATGGTCGGTGACTCAAAGCACGATGCTATGGGAGCAAAGGCCCTGGGTGTTGATTTCGCGGGCGTTTCATTCGGATTCGGATTCGAAGTTCAGGACGATATCAACGAATATGATCACGTTATATATGTTGATAAAGCCATGGATCTTTATGACTTTATCGTTGAATAAAAGGAGAACAAAAAATGGAGATCAAGATAGCACATTTGATTGCTGATTTTCTTGTCGAGAAAGGAGTTAAGCACGTCTTCACCGTTACAGGCGGCGGCGCCATGCACCTTAACGATGCACTAGGCCACAAGGAAGGCTTAACATCCATCTACAATCACCACGAGCAGGGTTCATCGATCGCTGCTGAAGGTTATGCGAGACTTACGGGTAAGATCGCCGTATGCTGCGTAACCTCAGGTCCTGGCGGAACCAATGCGATCACGGGTGTAATGGGAGGCTATCTGGACAGTATCCCGATGTTTGTTCTCTCAGGTCAGGTAAAAAGAGAGACAACTTTGTGGTCTACAGATGTTCCTCTCCGTCAGCTCGGCGATCAGGAATTCCCGATCATCGATTCAGTTCAAAACATGACAAAGTATGCCGTTATGGTAACTGAGCCTAACGACATCCTCTATCATCTCGAGAAGGCATGGTTCCTCGCTAATAACGGCCGTAAGGGACCTGTCTGGCTCGATATCCCTCTCGATGTTCAGGCTGCAAAAGTCGAGAAAGAGAATCTCCGCCATTTCGAAGGAAGCGATGAGGAGAAAGCACTCTGCGCTAAAGAGAATCCTTCATACAGCGAAGAGACCACAAAGGCTATCCTCGATAAACTCTACAATGCTAAGCGCCCTGTAATCCTCGCAGGTACAGGTGTTAACGTAGCTGAAGCTAAGGACGAGTTCCTTAAGGCAGCTGCTAAGCTTAAGATCCCTGTAGTAACAGCATGGAACGCTCATGACCTTATGACAGATGACAATCCGTACTACTGCGGAAGACCGGGTACTGTCGGAACAAGAGGCGGTAACTTCGTTGTTCAGAATGCAGACGTTCTCTTCGTTATCGGATGCCGCATGAATATCCGTATGATCAGCTACAACTACAAGGAGTGGGCTAAGGAAGCTTATAAGATCGTAGTCGACATCGACGAGGCTGAGCTTCGTAAGCCTACAGTCAACGTTGATATGAAGGTCAACGCTGATCTTACCGACGTACTTAAGTCGATCAACGCTTCTTCTTACGAAGCTAATCCTATCCACGAAGCATGGGTTAAGTGGGGAAGAGACATCGATGCCAAGTATCCTGCATGTCTCCCTTCTTACGATGACGTTAAGAGCCCTGTTAACCCTTACGTATTCATCGACAAGTTCAGTAACGCCCTTTCCGAAGGCGACAAGGTCATCTGCGGTAACGGTTCCGCATGCGTTGTTACTTTCCAGGGCTTCCACGTAAAGAACGATCAGAGACTTTTCACCAACTCCGGCTGCGCAGCCATGGGTTACGGTTTCCCGGCAGCTCTCGGCGCTTGCGTTGCTGAAGAAGGCAAGAGAGTCATCTGCGTTGACGGTGACGGTTCATTCCAGATGAACATCCAGGAGCTTCAGACTGTCGTTTATAACAAGCTGAACCTCAAGATCTTCATCATGAACAACAACGGTTATCATTCTATAAGACAGACACAGACCAACCTCTTCACACCGCCGCTCGTAGGCGTTTGTGACGGCAACGGTCTTAGTTTCCCTGACCTTGAGAAGCTCTCTGCCGCATACGGCATCAGATATGTCCGTATCTCTGATTCTTCTGAGGTCACCTCGAAAACACTCGAAGCTATAAGCGGAAACGATCCTGTCCTTTGCGAAGTCGTCCTCAACGACAAGCAGACATTCTCACCAAAACTTTCATCCAAGGTACTCCCTGACGGCAAGATCGTATCGCCGCCGATCGACGATATGTTCCCGTTCCTCGAGAGAGAAGAATTTGATGCTATCAAGGAATCCGTTCCTAACAAATAAGGAGACCTCATGAAAAGAGCCGTAATTACAGGTTGCACAGGCATGCTCGGACTTGCCCTCATAAGAAAACTTCTATCAGAAGGTTATGAGGTCGTCGCAGTGATCCGTCCTGACAGCAAGCGAGCAGACAACATCCCTGACGATGAGAGGATAACAGTCGTTGAGCTCCCGCTCGAGGACATCGGAATGCTCCCGTCAGTCCTTAAGCCTTTGGGTATCGAGAACGCCTCGCTCTTCTTCCACTTCGCATGGGGAGGAACATCAGGCGCAGCAAGAAACGACATGGAGCTTCAGAAAGAAAATATCGCCGCAGCATTAAAGGCTGTTGATGCAGCTAACGAACTGGGCTGCGAAGCATTCCTCGGAGCAGGTTCCCAGGCTGAATACGGCCGCGTTCCTGACGGAACAAAGCTCAGCGGCAAGACACCTTGCGATCCTGAGAACGGATACGGCATCGCTAAGTACGCAGCAGGCAAGATGACCAGAGTCAAGGCTCAAAGCCTCGGCATGAAGCACATCTGGGTAAGGATCTTAAGTACTTACGGCGAATTCGACGGTGCCCACACGATGGTAATGAGCATGGTAAGTAACTTCATCGACGGCAACCGCGCATCATGCACCAAGGGTGAACAGATGTGGGATTACCTCTACTGCGATGATGCTGCCAACGCTTTCTATCTCGCAGCTACAAAGGGTGTCGACGGCAAGGTCTATCCTGTCGGTTCAGGAATTGTAAGATCACTTGCTGATTATATAAGAGATATAAGAGATGCTATCGATCCTAATCTGGAGATCGGATTCGGTGAGGTAGATTATTACCCCGGTCAGGTCATGTATCTTTGCGCTGATATTGCCGAACTTACGGAGGATACAGGATTTAAACCGGAGTATACTTTTAAAGAAGGAATTGAAAGAACGATTAATTGGTATAAAGCGAGGAAGAACTCATGAAGAAGATATCGATACTGATACCTTGTTACAACGAAGAACTTAATGTTGAGCCTATGGCTCAGGCACTTACGGAGATGTTTGCGAAAGATCTCCCTAACTACGATTACGAGATCGTATTCATCGATAACGATTCAAAGGATCTTACAAGACCTAAGCTTCGTGCTCTTTGCGAAAAAGACAAGAGGATCAAGGCTATCTTCAACGCCAAGAACTTCGGACAGTTCAATTCCCCGTATTACGGAATGCTCCAGACAACAGGAGACTGTACTATCTCCATGGTCTGCGACTTCCAGGACCCTATCGAACTCATTCCTAAGTACGTTAAGGAATGGGAGAACGGTTATAAGATCGTTATCGGTATCAAGACTTCCAGTAAGGAAAGTAAGATAATGTAC
>CAMYXL010000013.1 GCA_947303255.1 uncultured Clostridia bacterium
AAGAAAATCTATGCTGCTTTGAAATTGCTATTGCCGTTCGTTGCAATAGCATTTTCTATATTGGTATATTACGGGATCAAGGATAACGGCAAGCAAAAGCAGACCGCACATCCTTACTACCTGTGGCTAATTGGTGCCGTGGGAGTTGTGATCCTTATAGAGATAATCATCGGTTTATTCTATGAGCCGATAAGAAGTCGGATACTCGGAAAAGCTCCGTTTCTTACAGGAGTATTGGTATTCCTGTTGCTTTTAAACCTTGTAACTTCAAAGACGACTTTGCTCCCGACTTTGTACTTTCCGTCTCTTGACAGGATCGTGGCCGTTATCGTCGAGAACAAGATATTCCTTCTTAAGAATATCTTTGATTCCTTTAAGCTTCTCACTGTGGGCTTTGCCTGGGGTGCGAGCGTGGGATTTCTGACCGGTCTTTGTCTCGGATATTTTAAGATCGTAGGCTACTGGCTTAACCCGGTAACAAAGATCATCGGACCTATTCCGACAACAGCATGGATACCTCTTGCTCTGTCGACATTTCCGACCACACACAGCGCAAACGTGTTCCTTATCGCATTCGCGGTCTGGTTCCCGGTAACGCTCATGACCAGCAGCGGAATCCAGAGCATCAACAACGTAAACTTCGAAGTATCAAGAACACTTGGTGCATCGACTTTATACCAGATACTTCACGTGGCGATCCCGGCCGCAATGCCTAGTATATTCCTCGGAGTCTTCTACGGAACAGTATCATCCTTTGCAACATTGATGGCTGTCGAGATGAACGGTAACTCGAGCGGAATCGGCTGGTACATCAACTGGCAGAAATCAGTCATGATGTACGACGGCGTATACGCAGGTCTTATCATAATCGCCGTGATCTGTTCGCTGACACTTACATTGTTGTTCAAGGTACGTGACAAGGTACTTATCTGGCAGAAGGGAGTCATCAAATGGTAGGCGAGATACGAATAGAAAATGTATACAAGAAATTTCCGAATACCGACCCGACCAAAGAAGATGTACAGACATTAAACGGTCTGTCTCTCAAGGTTGAAGCAGGATCGTTCGTAAGCCTGATCGGTCCTTCGGGATGCGGCAAGTCAACACTCCTTCGAATCATCGGAGGACTTGATAAGGCCACTGAAGGAAAGCTTTATATAGATGATCAGGAGATCAAAAAACCCGGAAGCGACAGAGGATTTGCTTTCCAGGGATCAAACCTTTTCCCGTGGCTGACTGTGGAGAAGAACATCGCCTTCGGACTTAAGGCAAGACATGTCTATAAGGAAAGAAAAGGGGATGTCGAGGACTTCATAAAACTTGTAGGCCTGGAAGGATTTGAAAAGTCCTATCCACATCAGCTGTCGGGAGGCATGCAGCAGAGGGCGTCACTAGCAAGGGCCCTGGTGGGACACCCGTCGGTGCTCCTTTTGGATGAGCCTTTGGGAGCTCTCGATGCATTTACCAGAATGAATCTTCAGGATGAGATATTAAACATCTGGAAGAAACATAATATGACCATGATAATGGTCACCCATGATGTTGATGAAGCTATCTATATGTCGGACAAAGTTGTTGTTATGTCAGCCCGTCCTTCAAAGGTCGAAGCTATCATCGATATCGATCTTCCAAGACCTCGTGCCCGTGCTCAGGATACTTTCCAGGAGTACAGGACCCGGATCTTGAATGTATTAAATCTCGGCGGCCAGATCAATGACGTCGAATACTATCTCTAATAATCTTAAGTTGAGGAAAACACTAATGAAAAACAGATTTATCATAGCAGCACTTTTTATCCTTGCAGGACTTCTTGTGATCCTTATCCCGACCGTTCTTTTTCCGGTCTGCGAAAGCGAGATGAAGATGGCTTGTTACTATACAAAGCAGGCTGAGATCGGCGTGGGAGCAGTTATACTTCTCCTTGGTATCGTATCGGCACTCTTCTCTGACAAGAAGATAAGAGCAGGCATAAGTATCGCACAGTTCTTTAACGGTGCCTTGGTACTGGCTTTGCCTTTGAAACTAACTGGACTTTGCAAGATGAGCGATATGGCATGTAAGGCAAAGACACAACCGGCACTTATCGTAATCAGCGTATTGATACTCGTAATCGCAGGTGTCAATTTCGGATACCTGGCTGCAACCGGAAATAAAGATGATTAAAAGTAAGATCCGTAGTATTTTATCCGGCATAAGAAGCCGCATCTTCTACAGCACTTGCCTTGTCATAACAACGGCGGTGCTGTCGTTTATGCTGTTTTCGGGAAGCATAATAAAGGGAAGCCTCGATAAGGGAATGGACAACATGGACCGAAGGCTCGGTTCTGACATCATGCTGGTTCCGAAGGGATCCAGGGAGCAGGCCGAGAATCTTCTTCTTGAAGGTCAGAGGGGCACGTTCTATTTTGACGGTTCCGTCGACGATAAGGTCAAGGATATCGAGGGCATCAGCGAAGTTACATCTCAGTGCTTCCTCAAATCCTTGTCGGCGGATTGCTGCAGCAGTGAAGTCGAGCTTGTTTTCTATGATCCTGATACAGATTTTGTGGTAGGTCCGTGGATCGAGACAAATTATAAGAGTGATCTTAAGAAGGATAATGTTATTGTCGGAAGCGACATCGTTACTGAAAACGGAACCATCAAACTTTTCGGAAAAGATTATGAGGTCGTATCACAGATGGCCAAGACAGGAACGGCTCTCGACAGTTCCGTTTATTTCTCGGATGAATCGATGGCGTCTGTTATTGCCGATGCCGAGGAAAAGAATTCATTCCTGACTGAAGAGCAGAAAGACGGCGATATCTTATCGTCAGTTTTTATAAACCTTAAGGACGGATATAACGAAGACGATGTCATAAGAGAATGTCATGCCAAAGCGGGTGACGTTTTTGATGTCGTATATCCGAAGCAGCTTAATGAATCTCTGTCGGATAATCTTTTGAGGATCACGGATATCGTAGGAGCAGTAGTCCTTATAGGGGGAATTCTTCTGTTCGGTATCCTGGTACTCATTAACAGCGTGATCATAGAAAGCAGAAAGCAGGAAGTGGCTCTTTTGAGAGTCCTCGGAAATTCCAAGAGCAAGATGGCTTTGATGCTCATTTCCGAGACTGGTGCCGTAAGTTTATTCGGTTCTCTGGTCGGTTGTCTTTTAGGTGCTCTTATCGTCATCCCGTTCGGTCGATATATCGGTATGAGTCTGTCGATGCCGTACTTGGGTCCGAGTTTTATCGGTGCTTCAGTACAGGTTATTGTCATTATGGCAATCGTATTCCTTGTAGCTTTGGTATCATCGATCCTGTTCGTATTTCACGTTACCGGTATCGAGCCTTATCTGGCGCTTAAAAAGGAGGCAGAATGATGCTTACTTCGGAAAATGTTACATACAGATATAAGAAGAACAAAAGGACAATTCTCGATTCGGTCAACTATAGTCTTGAAGAAGGCTGCTTCAGTGCGGTAATGGGAGAATCCGGAAGCGGCAAGAGTACGTTCCTGGCAGTAATGGCAGGGATACTTAAGCCACTGGAAGGAACCGTAAGATATAACGATGTGGATCTTTATGAGTTGAAGGATAAGGAACTGTCGAGGATACATAGAAACAGTATCTGTTATGTTCCTCAAAGCAATATAATGCTCAAGAACATTACTGTCTTGGAAAATATCGTTAATCCGTATTTGGAAACTGCTTCTGATGAAGATCTTAAGGAAAAGGCCGTATCACTTTTGGAAAAACTCGGTATAGGAAATCTGGCAGGGAATTATCCGTATGAACTTTCAGGAGGAGAACTTAAGAGAGCTTCTATTGTTCGTGCCGCTCTTATGGACCCCAAGGTCATCATTGCCGATGAACCGACGACGGGTCTTGATAAGGAAACCGGAAACAGGATCCTGAGTTTTCTTTCGGAATATGCCAAGGCGGGAAATTCCGTTTTGGTCGCAACTCATGATGAACATATCGAAGGATATGCCGATAATATCTTAAGATTGGAGAGATCATGATGGTTTTCGAGATAAAGACTGATATGGACGGGATCGATTTTGATGAAGTAGCTGGGCTCTTGAACGGATACGGGTTGAGCGATCTTGACAGTGAGACGCAGAAGATCGTTTTCGAGAGAAGCTATGCAAAGGTATTTATACTTGATGACGGGCATGTGGCCGGTGTCGGAAGGGCACTGTCTGACGGAATATGTCAGGCGTCGATCTATAACATAGCGGTTAGGGAGGACCTGTGGGGAAAAGGCCTCGGAAAGACTATTGTGGATGAACTTCTTAAGCAGGTTGAAGGCTGCAATGTGGTCTTGTATACGCACCCGAAGCACATTGGATTATATGAGCATTGGGGATTCAAAAAACTGAAGACGTCGTATGCACATTTTCAAAGAGAAGAATATTTTGTCTCACAGGGATTCCTGGAGTGATATTATGTTTTGGGAGGAACGGATCATGATTACAAGAGATGAAGCATATACATTACTTAAGAAATATAATAAGGATTCATTTCATATCCAGCATGCGCTGACTGTTGAGGAAGTCATGAAATGGTATGCAAGGGAATTAGGTTATGGTGATAATGAAGAGTACTGGGGTATAGTCGGTCTTCTTCATGATATCGATTTTGAGATATATCCTGAGGAACACTGCCTTAAGGCACCTGAACTTCTAAGGGACGGCGGTGTCAGTGACGATATCATCCATGCAGTATGTTCACACGGTTACGGTATTACGGTAGGATGCGGAGTGACCATTGATGTGGAACCTATTCATGAAATGGAAAAGGTATTGTTTGCTGCAGATGAACTTACCGGTCTTATCGGAGCGGCGGCGCTTATGAGACCGTCGAAGAGTACCAAGGACATGGAACTTAAATCCCTTAAAAAGAAATACAAGAGTAAGGGATTTGCTGCAGGATGTTCAAGAGAAGTTATCGAGCGCGGAGCAGATCAGCTCGGATGGGAGTTGGATAAACTTCTTACGATGACACTCAAGGCAATGGCAGATACAGAAGACATAATATCTGATAAGATGAATGAGATATAAAAGTATTGGAGGATAAAGATATGCCACACATTCAGATCAATTGCTATCCGGGAAGAACAAAGGAGATGAAGCAAAACTGTGCAGACAAGGTTGCTGCTACAGTTGCAGAAACATTGGGATGTAATCTTTCTTCTGTTTCAGTTGCTTTTAACGAGATCGAGCAGTCTGACTGGAAGGATTTCTATAACAACACGATCATGGCTGATGAGGATGCTTTGTACATCAAACCGGGTTATGAGGTATAACCATGGCGCTTGAAAGAGCAAAAGAGCATTTACGTAAGACCGGATTTGAAGACAGGATCATCATTCCCGAGAAGAGCAGTGCAACAGTTGCGGAAGCTGCAGAGGCTCTCGGTTGCGAGCCCGGCATGATCGCTAAGACATTGTCATTTCTTCAGGACGATAAACCGGTGTTGATACTGGTCGAAGGTCTGGCCAGGATCGATAACAAGAAGTATAAGGCCCGTTTCGGTCTTAAGGCCAAGATGATCCCGGGTGAGCTGGTAGAGGAATTGATCGGTCATGATATCGGAGGCGTATGTCCTTTTGGTATAAATAGCGGAGTGACGGTTTACTTGGATGAGAGTCTGAAGCAACACTCTATTGTTTACCCTGCGGCAGGTACGGACCACAGTGCAGTACGACTGTCTATTGAAGACCTTGAAAAATGCAGCGGATACTCGGAATGGGTTGATGTGTGCAAAGGACCGGATCCGATAACATAAAATACCGGATATATAATAAATAAACAGAAAACTAACCTAAATTCGATTTTTGACGTTTAGGTTAGTTTTTTTAATCGTCTCTGAGATGGTCATACTAACCTCAAAAAGCATATTCGACTTCTGGGTTAGTATAATTTCTTTGATTATGATTTTTTATACTTACCTATTGTCGAAAAAAGAGTGTTTAGGTTAGTATGGTGACTTCAATTATCAAAGATTATACTAACCTATATGGCGATAATGAGCGATTAGGTTAGTATGTGTTTTTAATCTGCTAAAGATTGAGACTCAATCAGAAAAATTGAGACTAAATATGAATGACTTTCTTATGTTTTGCTTCCTATAATGAAGTAGGAGGTAAAGCATTATGACACTAAACAGATTCAGAGCACAGTTACAATCACGTGTAAAACTTTTGGATATGCTTATAAATCAAAAAGAGAAGGCCGTCAAGGCAGCTCCTCCCGGAAGAATGATAATATCCAATTCATGCAAGGTTCAGTATTTCAGAATTGACGAAAAAACAGGTGAGCACATATACATTTCCAAGAAGAATATTGAGATCATCAAGGGCTTAGCGCAGAAGGCGTATGATACTAATGTCCTTAATAATGCTTACAAAGAAAAAGAAATGTTGGAAAACCTTCTTAAAAAGTATCCGACTATTACCATGGAGGAATATTTTGAAACCTTATCTGATGAGAGGAAAAAACTCATCTCACCTGTATGGCTTCCTAATGAAGACTACATAAGGAGGTGGCAGAGAGCACCTTATATTCAAAAGAAAGGGATAGATAATGAGCAATGTTTCCTGACAAACAGAGGAGAGCACGTTAGGTCCAAGAGCGAGAAGATCATTGCCGACAGACTTAATGACAGAAATATCCCATACAGGTATGAAGCAGAACTGATCCTTGAGGACGGTTCGGTCATTCATCCTGACTTTACATTGCTGAATATGAGGACAAGAACCGAGGTGTATCTGGAACATTGCGGAATGATGGATAATCCTAAGTATGCTAACCAAGCAGTCAGGAGGATAAATCTGTACACGAGAAACGGTATCTTACTTGGCGACAGGTTATGGATTACGATGGAAACAGATCAGGTACCGTTAGACGTCTCTTTGTTAGATAAGGTAATAAATCAGGCTCTTAGTTGATCATAAAAAGGAGAGTTATATATATGAACAGAAAAACAGTAGCCATAATCATTGAATTGATACCGATCATCGCAGCGCCGCTTGCTATCGCTCTTATGTTAGCGGCTGTGGATTCGACTGTAATAAGATGGGTTATCAATATTGCTACATTAATAGGATTCCTCGGATTTGTGTTCTTTATTGTCGGACGAATTATAGGGAAGAAGAGTAAGGTTATTATCTTCTTGGGTATACTGGATATTCTGGCAACGCTTAGTATCGTGGGCTTTTATGTGCTGGCGATCATAAGTATCGCGTTGTGATAATATTCGCCTATTAACCCAGTAGGTGATTATAAGTAAAAGTTATCACCCATGATAATTATTAGCAATTTTTCAAACCACTCGGGCAGTGGTACTATAATGTCATCCAAACAAAATAACCCTGACGAAAAGGAGGAATGCAACATGAAGAATATAACTAACATGAAGGAGGAAATGTGTCAGATGTGTCAGATGTGTTCTATGTGTTGTAGGACGAATTAATCAGAACAGACTTTTTTGGAACAACGTTTTATCAATTATCTTACGGTTGTCACCAAGAAGGCGGCGGCCAATTTTTTTAGGAGGAAACTACTATGAGCAACATTAAAGAAAGTGCATTGGAATTGATCGGAAAGACACCATTACTCAAGCTTAACGGCTATTCCAAGAAAAGAGAGATCACAGAGGCAACAGTCCTCGCAAAACTTGAATATCTTAATCCGGCAGGATCCGTAAAGGATCGTATCGCACTCGCAATGATCGAGGATGCAGAAGCTAAGGGCCTTTTGAAGCCGGGCGCAACGATCATCGAACCTACAAGCGGTAACACAGGTATCGGACTTGCAGCTGTAGCAGCAGCCAAGGGATATAAAGCAATACTTACACTTCCTGACACGATGAGTGTTGAGAGAAGAACACTTCTTAAGGCTTACGGCGCAGAGCTCGTACTTACAGAAGGTGCTAAGGGAATGAAGGGCGCTATCGCCAAGGCTGAAGAGCTTAATAAGGAGATCGAAGGATCCGTTATCCTCGGCCAGTTCATTAACCCTGCTAACCCTAAGATCCACAGAGAGACAACTGGTCCTGAGATCTGGGAGCAGACAGACGGTAAGGTTGATTTCTTCGTAGCAGGTGTCGGCACAGGCGGAACGATCACAGGTGTTGGTGAATACCTTAAGTCTCAGAACCCTAACGTTAAGGTCGTTGCAGTTGAGCCAAAGACTAGTGCGGTTCTTTCAACAGGTGTTCCTGGAGCACATAAGATCCAGGGAATCGGCGCAGGATTTGTACCGGATGTTCTTAATACAAAGGTTTATGACGAGATCATCCCGATCGAGAACGAAGATGCTTTCGCAGAAGGAAAGGCATTCGCGACATCAGAGGGTATCCTCGTAGGTATTTCTTCAGGTGCGGCTTTGAAGGCTGCTGAGATCCTTGCTAAGAGACCTGAGAACAAGGGTAAGGTAATCGTTGCATTACTTCCTGATTCAGGTGACCGTTATCTCTCTACACCTCTTTTCAAAGATTGATGTCAGGGGTGATCTGATTGGCAACAGATAACAGAGTCGAGAGAGATGAGTCTTACCTCGACAAAGTTAGGAAGTTGGTCGAGGAGACAAGATACGGAAGTATAGTCTTGATTATCCAAGACGGTAAGGTCATTCAGATCGACAAGACCGAGAAGATAAGACTTTAATATGACCGGCTGACCGGAGACAAGTGATTACGACTGTTTTTACAGCGTCTCCGGTCTTTTTATGCCCGAAAAGCAGGTGAAAGATGAGTAATACATATAAAGACCTGCAAAATTCTCACCCGTGTTTCGGCGGGCACAAGAACAATGCAGGAAGGATACATCTTCCGGTTAGCCCGGGTTGTAACATCGCTTGCCGCTTCTGTGACAGAACGATAAATGATGTGGAAGAACGCCCCGGAGTAACCTCGAAGGTCTTAAGACCCGAAGAGTGTGAAGAGATCCTCGGTAAAGCTTTGGAGATCTGCCCTGAGATCAAGGTCGCAGGAATAGCAGGTCCGGGTGATACCTTAGCTTCGGACAATGCACTTAATACATTCAGGATAATAAAGGAGAAATTTCCTAACTTAATCAAGTGTATGAGTACAAACGGACTTCTTCTTAACGAGAGAGCGGAGGAAGTCATTGAGGTGGGGATCGATTCGCTGACTGTGACGGTTAATGCGGTTGACCCGGAGATAGAAAGTAAGCTTAACGCATACATTATCTATCACGGTAAAAAGATAGAAGGAGTTGAAGGAGCCAAGATCCTTATAGAAAATCAGCTGGCGGGAATAAGAAAGATCACCGCAGCAGGTATAACGGTAAAAGTGAATACAGTTCTCGTTCCGGAGATCAACGGTGATCATATCGAGACCATCGCGAAAACGGTGAAGGAAGCGGGCGCGAGTATCTACAACATAATACCTCTTATACCGCAGCATGAGCTGAAGGACGTGAAGGCGCCGACGTGTCCCGAGATTGATGCGGCAAGGACAAAAGCATCAAAGTATATAGATGTTTTCAGACATTGCCAACACTGCAGGGCGGACGCGGTAGGAGTTCCGGGCAAATCGGAATTCGGTGACCAGATCTATCAGAGAAGACTTAAGGTCAAGGAGACATTCTCACATGGCTGACGAGAGATATCTGATAGCGGTCGCATCAAGTGACGGAATAGTTGTAAACAACCACTTCGGACACGCTTCAACTTTTTATGTTTATGAGGTCATCAACGATGTTATCGAGTTGAAGGAGATCAGAAAAGTAGAGCCTGTTTGTCAGACGGGAGAACATGATGACAAAAGGCTTGATGAGAACGCGCAGGTGTTCGCGGATTGTGATTTTCTTCTGGCGAGCAAAGTCGGAGACGGAGCCGCGGCGGTACTGGAGAATAAGGGCATCGTTCCTTACCAGATACCCGGGATAATATCGGAATCGATCGATAAGTTAATAAGATTCGAAAAAGTAAATAAACTGTTTGATTAAGGAAGGACATTTTTAAGATGGGCGAGTTAAGACAAATCGCAATTTACGGTAAGGGTGGAATCGGTAAATCCACCACAACACAGAACCTCACGGCAGGTCTTGTGGAGCACGGCAAGAAAGTAATGGTGGTCGGTTGTGACCCTAAGGCAGATTCTACGAGACTTCTTCTTGGCGGATTGGCGCAGAAAACGGTTCTTGATACGATCCGCGAGGAAGGTGAAGATATCGAACTTGACAGGATCATGAAGGAAGGTTACGGCGGAACACGATGCGTTGAGTCAGGCGGACCAGAGCCGGGTGTCGGATGTGCCGGCCGAGGAATCATCACTTCGATCAATATGCTCGAAAACTTGGGCGCATATACTGACGATCTCGATTATGTTTTCTATGACGTCCTGGGCGACGTTGTGTGCGGTGGCTTCGCAATGCCGATCCGTGAAGGCAAGGCTAAAGAGATCTATATCGTAGCAAGCGGTGAGATGATGGCGCTTTATGCGGCAAACAACATCTCCAAGGGTATCCAGAGATACGCGAGGACAGGCGGCGTAAGGCTCGGAGGAATCATCTGTAACTCCAGAAATGTTGACCGCGAGCTCGACCTTTTGAGAGCTTTTTCGAAAGAGCTCGGAACAAAACTTCTCTACTTTGTGCCGCGTGACAATATCGTGCAGCACGCGGAGATCAACAAAAAGACGGTTATCGAGTACCGTCCTGATTCGAATCAGGCGCAGGAGTATAGAAATCTCGCTCAGGCAGTTATCGAGAACGAAGACTTCGTTATCCCTACACCGATGACACAGGAAAGACTCGAGGAGATCCTCATGGAATACGGCATGATGGAACTCGCAGACGACTACAAGATCTAAATGTTTTCGGAAAGGAAAAAAATCATGGCAGGAATTCATCAGTCAATTACAGAACTCGTCGGAAGGACACCGCTTCTCCAGTTGAACGGTTACAACAAGGCACACGGACTCGGTGCGGACATTATAGGTAAGCTCGAGTATTTTAACCCGAACCAGAGCGTTAAGGATCGTATCGCGCTCGCGATGATCGAGGACGCGGAGCAAAGCGGCAAGCTCAAGCCGGGCTACACGGTTGTCGAGACAACAAGCGGCAATACGGGTATCGGTCTGGCGGCTATCGCGGCAGCAAAGGGCTATCCGTTCAGGGTCTATATCCAGGATCAGGTTTCCGAGGAGAGATTTAAGGTCATCCATGCTTTCGGCGGTAAGACCATTAAGCTGACTGAGGAGCCTACCATCGCGAAGACACTCCAGGAGACAAACGGTGACTTCGTCGCAGCGATCAAGGCTTTGAAGGAAAATGTCCTCGATAAGGAAGAGGGCGTGGTATTCGTAGATCAGTGCTCTAACCCTGCTAACCCTGCAGTTCATAAGAGAACAACAGGTCCTGAGATCTGGGAAGACACAGACGGTAAGGTCGATATCCTCGTAGCTTGTGTAGGTACGGGCGGAACGATCTCCGGAACGGGCGCTTATCTTAAGTCCAAGAATCCTAATGTTAAGGTCGTAGGCGTTCAGCCTGGTCCTAACTCACTTCCTTCTGAAGAGAAGCCTGAGCCGGACGAGGAGATCACGGGCGTTCATCCGTTCGACGGAGTTCCGGATAATATCATCCCTGCAACTCTCGACAGAAATATCTATGATGAAGTCATCAGAGTCGAGGCACTTGAGGCATTCCAGGCAGCAAGAGAAGTTGCTAAGCAGGACGGTATCCTCATCGGTACATCTTCAGGTGCAGCTTTGTTCGCAGCAACAGAGCTCGCGAAGAGACCTGAGAACAAGGGCAAGAAGATCGTAGCTGTTTTCCCTGATACGGGTCTTCGTTACCTTTCCACTAATCTTTTTGAAGAATAATCCAATCAAGGGGTTTTATATAATATGCCTACTAATCTTAATAATTCCAATGTAGCTACAAGAGAGAACCGAATCGGCTCCATCACGGGCTACGTAGGAACATTAAAAGATCTCGCTACACAGAGCCAGTGCGGAACACTCAAGGGCTGTTCCCGATGCTTCTCGCAGTCCAGCACATGTCTTTCTACATGCGGCCTGGGTCAGCTCGCAGGCATCAGAGATGTAGCGATCATACACCACGGTCCTGCAGGATGTTCCGTTGCAGGTGCCGGTACCTACTATATGTCCAAGGTAATGTCCAAGAAGCGCGGCGTTACAAGCGACACAGTATATGTCGGAACAGACATGAACGAGAATGACACGATCTTCGGATCAACCAATACGCTGAGAAACGTCATCCTCGAAGTCAACAAGAGATATTCTCCTAAGGCTATCTTCGTATCAAGTTCCTGTGCAACGGGCATCATCGGTGAGGACATCGACAGTATCGTTGACGAGGTAAGAGATGAGGTCGGCGTACCGATCGTGGCAGTGCACTGTGAAGGTTTTAAGTCGCGTATCTGGGCAACAGGTTTTGATATTTCCGACCATGCCGTTTTGCAGTCTATCGTGCAGCCGCCGAGAGAAGGCGTTAAGACGAACAAGATCAACTTCAAGAACTTTTTCGAGAGCGCAAGGCCGGAGATAATCGAGATGTTCAAGAACTTCGACCTGGATCCGGTGTTCCTTTACTGTAACTCTACTGTCGAGGAACTGTCGCATCTGTCGGAAGCTGTTGCGACCACATGTATCTGCGGTACTTTGGGTAACTACTTGGGTAACGTGCTCGAGGAAAAGTACGGCGTGCCTTATATCCGCAGTATCAACCAGTGCGGTATCAAGGGTTTTGAGACATGGCTTCGTGAGATCGGCCGAGTTACCGGAAGATCCGAGAAGATCGAGAAATATATCGAAGAGCAGCGTGCCATCTACATTCCTCAGATCGAAGAGGTCAAAAAGGAACTTAAAGGTCTTACGGCTGTTCTCGGAATGGGCCCGGGCTATACGTTCGAGGTTTCCCGTGTGCTTGATGAGCTAGGCATCAAGGTTGTCTGGGCACTCGCTTGGCACTACGACAAGAAGTACGAGAACGGTGACGTTCCGCCTTCAATGAAGTACCTCCTCGATAACGACATCGACTTTGAAGCGAGCGTTGCGGATCAGCAGAACTATGAGGTTATGAATATCCTTCATAAGTATCAGCCTGACATGTATCTGTCACGTCATCCGGGCTCAACGGTCTGGGCGATCAAGAACGGTACACCTGCTATCTACGTTGCCGACGAGTACATGATATTCGGTTACAAGCATACTCTGGAGTTCGCAAAGACTATCGTTGACGCGATCAAGAACAGAAGCTTCGAGGAGAACCTCGCGAAGAGATCCAAGCTTCCGTATACAGACTGGTGGTATAAGCAGGATGTGGATACATTCCTGGAGGAGAGTAAATAATGGCTAAATTACTTGATAAGCAAAGATATAAATGCGCACTGGCTGCAATGCAGACCGTGCAGGCGATCGACAGGGCTCTGCCGATCCTCCACTCGGGTCCGGGCTGCGCACAGAAACTTTCCGATACCAACGGAAGTTCCGGATACTTTTCTCCGAACATCTTCCCTTGTACGAGTATCAACGAGAAGGACGTTGTCTTCGGAGGCGTAAAGAAACTCAATTCGACTATCGATAACGCTCTCAAGGTCATCGATGCAGACCTCTACGTAGTCCTCACGGGTTGTATCCCTGAGATCGTCGGTGATGACTCGGGCGAAGTAGTCTCCAGATTCGAAGACGCTGATAAGCCGGTCATCTATGCTCCGACTGCAGGATTTAAGGGCAACAACTACAAGGGCCACGAGCAGGTCGTAGACGCGATCGTCGAGCAGTACCTGAAGAAGTCCGACAAAAAGCAGAAGGGACTTATCAACATCTGGGCAGATGTTCCTTATCAGGATCTTTTCTGGCTCGGAAACCTTAGGGCATTAGAGAAACTTGTTGCCGAATTGGGATTAACACCTAACACGATCTTCGGTTACAACAGAGGTATCGAGAATATCAACAAGATCCCTGAAGCAGAGTTTAATCTTCTCGTTTCCCCGTGGGTGGGACTTGGTAACGTTAAGAAGATGGAGCGCAAGTTCGGTACACCTTATCTTCATTATCCGACGCTTCCTATCGGCGCCACAGAGACCAGTAAGTTTCTAAGAGAAGTCGGTAAGTTCGCGGGAGTTGATGAAGCAAAGGTCGAAGCGGTAATCAAGGAGCATGAGGACTACTATTATTATCTCATCGGAAGATACGCAGACCTCTTCCTCGAGAACCGCGTCATCAACAAACAGTTCACTGTAGTGGCTGACGCACAATATTCACTCGGAATCACCAAATTCCTGGTAAACGACTTGGGTCTCATCCCTGCAAAGCAGTTCGTCGTTGATGACACTCCGAAGAACTACCGTGATCAGATCACCGAAGAGTTCAAAAAACTCAACTTCGGTATCGAGGCCGAGGTATCCTTCGAGACAGACGGCTACAAGATCCATAGTGAGATCAAGGAGCACGACTATCACGGATATCCGCTGGTACTCGGCGGTTACTACGAGAAAGAAGTGACCGAGAGCCTCAAGGGCAACTTCCTGAATATCTCCTGGCCTGTTCAGGACAAGGTGGTATTCGACAGATCATATGTCGGTTATGAGGGCGGTATCCGCCTCATCGAGGACATCTATACAGTAGCAGTTTCCCGATTTAACTGATAAAACGTGGGAGTATGCCAGGCGCGATCCGTCGCGCTTGGTATATTCTCTTTTACCAATCTTTTTAATACGGGCAAAGTATAATGAAAAAGCATACCTAAATGTGGAAAATGCGGGTTTAGGTTAGTATATTATCAGGGTTCTGATCGGGTCGTACCAACCTTTCTCGAGAAAAATCGATTCGAGGTTAGTATATTTGGCTGACAAAGAGCGTGAAGATACTAACCTTTTTCGAGAAAAAGGCGGTTGAGGTTAGTATGACGGGAATTTTCGAGAATAAAAAGGCATACCTAAATGCGGAAAATGCGGGTTTAGGTTAGTAGAGGAGACAAAATGGCATATTATATCGCGATCGGATCGTCGGACGGCGTCAATACGGACCTGAAGTTCGGCGAGGTCGAGAAATTTCTGATCTATAAGGTCGAAGGCACAAAGTACGGGCTCTATGAGGAGCGTGACGTAGCGGACGGCTGCGTTATGAAGTGCGGCGACAAGAACGGATGCTCCGGCGGCGGACATGGCTGCGGCGGCGGGGAAGAGGTGGCGGCGAAGGTCACGGCCATCGAGGACTGTCGCGCGGTGGTCTGTAAGAAGATAGGTTTTCAGGCGCAGAAGCAGTTCGAGAAGAGGGCGATCTCGGTGTTCGATATCGAGACGACGATCACGGACGCGCTCGATAAGATCGCGGGCTATTACAACAAGATCGACAACAATCGGTCGCTGCGATCATGAGAGGAGAGAAGTATGGCTAAAGTAACGTATTCCGGCGTCAGGGAGAGTAAGCCCGGCAGGCTGAATGACTTGGGGTCGACGGGTAAGGAAGTCAGCGAGAATTATAAGAAAGGCTGTCTTAAGAGGGCGGACCGAAGCTTCGCGCAGGGACTTCAGTGCCAGCAGATAAACAGTATGGCGGCGCTGATGTCGCTCGAGGATTCGGTGTTCATCTCGCATTCGCCGCAGGGCTGTGTGGGATGCGCGATCATGGCTGTTGATATGTACCGCGTAGGTCAGATCCACAGAGGCGTAAGGCTTGTTAAAAATCCGCGCCTGATCGTGACGAATATCGACCAGAAAAGTGTCGTTTTCGGAGGGGAGGCCAAGCTTCGCGAGGCGGTCCGGAAAGCTGTCGACAGATATAATCCGAAGCTGGCGTTCGTGTTTACTTCGTGTGCGTCGGGTATCATAGGCGACGACATCGATGCTATATGCGAGAGCCTTCAGGCGGAGTACCCGGATACACTTCTCGTGCCGATCCACTGCGAGGGCTTTAAGTCCAAGATATGCGCATCGGGTTTTGACGCGGCGTTCATATCCATCAACAAATACATCCTTAAGCATCAGAAGATCGCGAAGGAGGAGGGTCTTATTAATCTGTTCGCGCCTACAACGGTAAGTTATGCTGACCAGAAAGAAATGGAAAGAATGCTCTCGCTTCTTGGCGCGAAGGTCAACTATATCCCGTTCTACAGTTCGCTCGAGAAGATCCGTAAGATACCGGCAGCACAGGCATCGACATCCATATGTAAGGTCTTCGCGGACGAGTTTATGAAGACTTTGGAAGAGGATTACGATATTCCGTATTCACATACAGTCATGCCTATAGGTATCCGTAATACCGACAAGTGGTACAGAGGCATCGCGAAGGTCATCGGCAAGGAAAAAGAGGTCGAGGAGATCATCGCCCGTGAGCACGAGAGGATCGAGCCGCTCGTAAAGAAGATCCGTGACAGACTTCAGGGCAAGCGCGTATTCATCTGTGGCGGAACAGGACGTTCCTTCGCTGCTGCAGCTCTGATCGACGACTTCGGAATGGAACTCGTGGGTCTAGAGACACCGACATATGACGACGACGCTCAGATCGATATCGAGTACCTGAATGGCATCCACAAAGACTTTGTGATCGATATCGCGAACATGCAGCCGTTCGAGCAGGTCAACCTCGTCAACCGTCTGAAGCCTGACGCATTTATCGGCGTTCCGGAGTGGGCTGCTAAGCTCGGCGTTCCGACAACTCACGTTCTCGACGGCAAGCGCCCGACCATGGGTTACGACGGCCTGCTGTTCCTCGGCAATAAGATCGCGGACCAGCTGGAGAACCCGGGATTCAACAAAAAACTCGCCGCTCATTCCAAGCTTCCTTATAAGGATTCCTGGTATGAGGAGAACCCGTTCAAGTACATAACCGAGGGAGGAAACTGACATGTCTAACGTAATGGAAAATCCGAAGGGCGGCTGCGTATTGGCCGGCATCAATTCGGTCCTCGGCGCGATCGACCGTGTCTGCCCGATCTACCATTCGGGCCCGGGCTGCTGCATGCAGACCACCGCATCCGATCAGGGCCAGTCAGGTCACAAGAGCTCATGCTTCGTAAGCGCAGTCTCTATCCCTTCTTCCAACATGCTCGAGAAAGAAGTCGTCTTCGGCGGAACTTCCAAGCTTCGCTCGACCATCCAAGGCGCCATCGACATCATCGACGCAGATGCATACTTTGTCCTTACAGGTTGTACGGCGGGCATCATCGGCGATGACATCGTAAGCGTAACGAGCGAGTTCTCCGAGAAAGGCATCCCTGTATATCCGATAGAGACTCCGGGCTTTGCAGGTGACAGCAACCTGGGCTACGAGACGGTCTGGAACACGTTCATCGATCAGGTCATCGAGACCGGAGTTCCAAAAGACGACAAACTCGTCAACATATTCGGCATCATCCCGTATCACGATCCGTTCTGGAGCGGCGCACTTGAAGAGATCGACCGCATCTTAAGCGCTCTCGGTCTTAAGGTGAACACTTTCTTCACCAAAGGCCAGGGCATCGACACGATAAGAAAGTGCTCCGGTGCTGCCCTTAACATCGTCATCAGCCCATGGCTCTTCACGGGTCCTGCAAAAAAGTTCGAGAAGAAATTCGGCGTTCCGTATATCCGAATCCCCGGAATGTTTGTCGGCGCTACCGACACTACAAGATTCGTAAGATCAGTTGCTTCCGCACTGAACCTCGACGATGCCCTTGTGGAGAGCGTGATCGCCCGCGAAGAAAGATATGTCTATAACTATCTGGAGCAGGCCATCGGCGTCCTGAGCTGGAAGAGATTTGCAGTCGTTTCCGATGCAAATAATGCAATAGGTTTCACAAGATATCTGGCCAACGACTACAGCTTCACACCTGTGCTCGTCATCATCTCCGAGCCGGTCTTCAGGCCAGAGGACAAAGAGCGCATCATAAAAGAGATCGAAGATCTGGAGTACGCGAGACCCCCTAAGGTGTTGTTCCTCACCGATCAGTACGAGATCAACAAAGCCATCCGCGAGGAAGAGCAGGAGATCACGCTTCTTATCGGAAGCAGCAACGACAGGGAGATCGCCCTTGAGAAAGATATCCAGTTTATCCTGGGTTCGTTCCCGATGAGCGAGAGACTCATATTCAACCGCACATACACAGGTTACCGCGGCAGCCTCACATTTACCGAGGACATCTATGACAACAACTGATTACACCGTAAGACATGCTTTCCCGTGTGACGATCTTGATATCGCCGCACTTGAGAGCACGTGTTTTCCGAAGACCGAAGCAGCCTCAGGTAAGACCATCTCCGAGCGCGTCTGCGTCTATCCCGACAACTTCACCTTGGTGGAGTATAAAGGCGAGATCGTTGCTGTCGTGAACGGTCCCGTGACTTACGAGAAGGATCTCACGGACGACATGTACTCCGATACGTCCTTCCATCACGATGACGGAACCTGGCAGATGATCTTCGGTGTCGAAACTCATCCTGATCATCGTCGAAAAGGCGTCGCAGAGCTCGCCCTTCATTCGTTTCTCGAATATGCCCGATCTATAGGCTGCAAGGGTGCTGTTCTCACCTGCAAGGAAGAACTCGTCCACTACTACGCCAAGTTCGGATTCATTAACGAAGGCATATCCTCGTCGACCCACGGCGGCGCAACCTGGTATCAGATGCGACTGATCTTTTAATCCTTCCGTATCCTTTCTGATATAATGTTTTCGGAAAGGGAGGAAATGATAATGAGAGCAAAAAGTATTCTTAGGATAATCGTGTATGTACTCATGATCCTCGTAGGACTTTACGCGATCGGGTTAAGCCTGTACAGGATGAATTTCGTTAATACCAAGCCATTGGTTCCGATACGTCAGTCCCAGGAAGGCGACCATGTTAAGGTAGAAGCCGTTCGACTGGTGGAAGTTATCGATAAGAAAGTAACAGCAACGGGAATTGGTATTAAACGTCACACCCATACTACATATTATAGTCTCGTGGAAATAAAAGATGTTGAGGGCGGATGCATGATCTATGAGACCACCATGGATCCGTATGATCAGAAATTTCCGAAAGAGATAGAAGGTGTCACTTATAAGCCTTTGTATGATATTGAGCAGAAGGCTTCCCAGGCTTTGGACTCGCATCCTGAAATGTCGCTTTACAGGTTCGAAATAAGGAACTACAAATATTCATCAAGAATGACGATCGTCGGTATTGTCTGTGTTGTCGTATTTGCGGCTTTTCTTGTTTTGGAGATTATAAGTGCAAGAAAAAAACGCGGGTACAATTATTGAATGAACATTATTGATAATCACGCAGACCATCCTCTTACTTTGAGGGTGGTCTGTTGTATAATGGGTAAAAAGAAAAGAGGAATATATGTATGCCTACAGTCGATCTCGGTAAAACAAATTGGAGCCAGTCCGTTGCAGGAGTCTGCATCAGGGACGGCAAAGTTCTTCTTGCGCGTCATACTTACGGAGCAGGAAGAGGGATGCTCATTATCCCGGGCGGATATGTTGATTTCGGTGAGACACCGGAAGAGACTCTCGTGAGGGAATATAGAGAAGAGACCGGCATAACCGTTAAAGCGGGAAAACTTATAGGCATGAGATTCAGCGCAAAGGATTGGTATGCTGTTTTCGAGGCGGAGTATGTTGAAGGAGAAGCAAGGTCCGACAATGATGAAAACAGCGAGGTCATCTGGATGGATACGGATGAGGCGCTAAAAGATGAGACGGTTCCTGATCTTACTAAGAAGATGATCAGATGTGCCGTAGCGGGGGACGGATTTAAGCTGATCCCGTACGAGTCGAAGGCGCAGGGAAGGAATCTCTATACAACAGAACAGATCGGATGAGTTGGGTTTAAGAAGTTCGGAGGGTTTGTATGACTCTTGTAAAAAGCCATGTGTGTGCCAGCTGCGGCGGTCAGCTCAAAGTTCACGAGGACCGTCAGCTCTATGAGTGCTCTTTTTGCGGAGCGACATATAACTATGAATTCTTCCAGCTTCGAGATCTTCAGGAACTGGCCAATAGGTCACTGAAGGCGATGGAGTTTCCGTCTGCACTTAAGAAGTTTAAGTTTATCCTAACGAAAGACCCGCATAACTTTGAAGGACTTCGAGGTCAGGTTTTGTGTGCCGCGAAAGTAAGATCTTTCGACTCGTTTGCGAACCTTACGACTTCATATAAGGGCGATCTGGAAAGTGTTGAGAAAGAGATTGTTTTCGCGAAGGAAAATGCACTTGAAGAAGATAAGAAGTTCTTTGAAAGATTCAGCGAGATGGTGAAGCTCGCGGATGAGTATAAGGAGATCACGGCCAAGGTCAAGGAATACGAGCGGGCGCTGAAACAGGAGGATGACAAAGTCAAAGAGATGGAGGCATATTCTCTGTTTGTCAGCAACGCCCCGTCAATCATCATAATGATCGCGATGGGAGTAGGTTCGTTGATCTTCAGACAAGTCTTGGGATTCGCTTT
This sequence comes from uncultured Clostridia bacterium, assembly GCA_947303255.1. GTDB lineage: Bacteria > Bacillota > Clostridia > Saccharofermentanales > Saccharofermentanaceae > Saccharofermentans. The sequence goes on from CAMYXL010000013.1 coordinate 20,388, forward strand.
CTGGGTTGTCCTCTTAGTTTTTATTGTCCTGGGATTCGGAATATATATGATCGTGGCAACAAAGAGCAGGAAAAGGCAGCTCGCTCATCACAGGCAGATGAGGTCGGAGAATAAATCCAAGGCTGACGAGTATACTGCGAAAGCGAAAGAGTACAGGGAGAACATAGCTTCCATCTATAACGAACTTAAGGCCATGAAACCGGATGAGCCGGAACAGGAGACGAAGGACGTCAAGGTATCTTCCGAGAAGATGCGTAAGGGTGCGTGCCCTAACTGCGGAGGCGAACTCATTATCAACCTCGACCGTAATGTATATGAGTGCCTGTTCTGCGGAATGACTTTGGACTATGAATACGTGCGTGATGAGAATGTCTATACGTCTGCAATAAAGGCGATGAAGAACGATCAGTTCGCTGAGGCGGACGATCTGTTTGAGCGAATGCTTAAGGCTACTCCTTCTGATCCTAATGCGCTGCTCGGAAGGATCATGTGCGCAGGTAAGTTAAATAATGTGGGAACGTTCAGAAGCCTATGTAATGAGACGATCCTTCTGAATGTCATGAAGACCAGGACGCAGGAAGCGATCGATGCGACTGAGGGCGATGACAAAGAGTACTTCGGTAAGATCGCCGAGATTCTGGAGAACTACGAGAAGTACCGCACGGAGGCAAACAGGGAAAACTCCATTGATGCCAAGATAAGCAGTGTGAGAAAGGAACAGGAAACTTTTGAGATGTTTAAATCTACGGATGACAATCGGGCCTATTACTATGATACCAATGGCGAACTCAAGGATTTCGATATGAACGAATGGTATATTTTGAATTCCGACGGAGGCCAGTCTGACAGGGAGCGCATGGAGCGTGCGATGGGCAGAAGGGAGACGGCCAAGCTCCTGAATAACAAGATGGATGAGGTGCGCCACCAGAAAGAGGAGCACTCGAAGGCTGCTTCGGTGTTCCGTAAGAGGATAGAGGAACTGTACGATGAGATGAGGCAGATAAGACCGCATCCGTTGTCGGAATTGGTGACGACCAAGGAATAATGACATTTGCTACGTACCCGTACTAACCCGAATCTGTTTTTATGACGTTCGGGTTAGTGTTTTTCTAGGGGAAATCTGTGGCCGTACTAACCTAATCGCACAAATCGGGGTTGGGGGTTAGTATAATCCGGCGCAGTGTGATTTTTTATACTAACCTATTTAAGCAAAAACCTTGTTTAGGTTAGTACGAGCTCAAAAAATCGGCAAAAAAATACTAACCTCAAAGGCGGAAAATCGCTTTTGGGTTAGTTTTGTTAGTATCGGAATGTATGGCATTTTGATTTTGAACACAAAAACGCCCGCTCGGAGGCGGACGTTACGTATGCTTAAACTATTCGATCAAGTTGTGTGACAACAGTGGTCGCAGGACGGCTCGTCCGGGAAGATTGACTTGTCGTACTCGATACCGTTCTTGTCGTAGTAATCCTTTATAGCGGATTTGATCGCTTCCTCAGCAAGGACGGAGCAGTGGATCTTGTGAGCCGGAAGTCCGTCGAGGGCCTCGGTAACTGCCTTATTGGTGAGGGTCAGCGCCTCGGAGATCGGCTTGCCCTTGATGAGCTCTGTAGCCATTGAACTGGATGCGATGGCGCTGCCGCAGCCGAAAGTCTCGAACTTAACATCCGTGATGATGTCGTTCTCGATCTTAAGATAGATCTTCATGATGTCGCCGCAGACCGGGTTACCGACCTCGCCGACGCCGTCAGCATTGTCGATGGTGCCGACGTTTCTCGGATTTCTGAAATGATCCATTACTTTTTCACTATATAAAGCCATAATTATTCTCCTTTTACTTCTCGAAAACGTGTGGTCGCTTGCCCTCTGTGAGATCTCTCCAGAATGGGGACATATTGCGCAGGTAAGTAACTACTTCAGTTACTGACTTGATGAGGTAATCAACATCTTCTTCAGTCGCGTCCTCCCCGAGCGAGAGTCTTAGTGATCCGTGAGCAACTTCGTGCGGACGGCCGATAGCCAAAAGCACGTGGCTAGGATCGAGTGATCCTGATGTACATGCTGAACCGGATGAAGCGGAGATTCCCTTGTCATCGAGAAGAAGGAGAAGTGACTCGCCTTCGATACCTTCAAAGCAGAAGTTGACGTTACTCGGAAGTCTTGATGAAGCGTCGCCGTTGAGCTCTGAATAAGGGATCTTGTTAAGACCATCGATGAGCTTATTTCTGAGCGGGATTAGGTGAGCGGCTGTCTTGTCGATGTTATCGACTGCTTCCTTAAGCGCTGCAGCCATTCCTCTTATTGCAGGAACGTTCTCAGTGCCTGCACGCTTGCCACGCTCCTGTGCGCCGCCTTCGATGATGTTAGTTAAGATGATGCCCTTCTTGGCGTACAGAACGCCGCAGCCCTTAGGTCCGTGGAACTTGTGACCCGAGATGGACAGCATGTCGATGTTCTGGTCGACTACGTCGATATGAAGGTGACCTGCTGCCTGAACTGCGTCTGTGTGAAACAGAACGCCTTTCTCGCGGCAGATGGCGCCGATCTCTTTTATCGGCTGGACTGTTCCGATCTCGTTATTGGCGTACATGATCGTTACGAGTGCAGTGTCATCCTTGATGGCGTTACGGACGGCCTCCGGATCAACGATGCCTTTGCTGCCGACTTCGAGAAGAGTGATCTCGTAGCCTTCTTTCTCGAGCTTACTTAATGTATGAAGTACGGCGTGATGCTCGAACTTGGTGGAGATGATGTGCTTCTTGCCTTTCTTCGCACCGAGCACGGCTGCCGTTCTTATCGCCTGGTTGTCTGCCTCGCTGCCGCCTGAAGTAAAGTAGATCTCCTTAACTGAAGCGTTAAGCTGATCAGCCACGATCTGACGTGACTCCTCTAAGATCTCCTTGGCCTTCTGGCCGATGGTGTAAAGGCTCGACGGGTTGCCGTAGAATTCCGTCATGCACGGGAGCATCGCGTCGAGGGCGGTCTGGCTCATTTTTGTGGTCGCAGCATTGTCTGCGTAGATGTATCTGATGTTGTCTGCCATTAGTGTTTCCTCTTAAATCTATTTACCCACAGGTTAAGTAGGTAAATAGATAGTATCATCACCATTGAATTTGGTCAATACTTTTCTCGAAAACGCATGTCATACGTCCCAAAGTGCAACTTGTACGGATTTGCCTTCACGCACCGCGGAAGTCTGGTAAGGTAAGCCCATCAAACAAAACCAAGGAGAAAACGAAAAATGAAAAAGGCAAAGATATTTGGAATCATTGGAGCAGTATTAGTGATCGGAGCTGTGGTAGGAACGGTACTCATGGGCAAGTACGTAGCTGACAGGATCCTTTATCAGAACAAAGACAACGACACTAAATCAAACAGCATCAAGCAGCTGGACAAATGGGGTTATGACATCAATAAGTTCATGGACGAACACGAAGGTTACGAGATAAGCGTGGAGGCGAAGGACGGCAATAAGGTGCCGGCGACTGTTTTCGAGAATGACAGTAATAAATGGGTGATACTGGTTCATGGTGCTGGCGGCGACCGCGTGAGCACATATCCTCTTGCTGAGCAGTACCTGGAGGACGACTTCTCGGTCATCGCCATCGACCAGAGAGGCTCGGGCGACAACCCGGATCCGTGGGTGACTTTCGGGATCAACGAGAAGATGGATGTGGCAGCGATGGTAGAATACGCGAGGACTAAGCTCGGCGCAGACGAGGTCATCGTTCACGGACAGTCCATGGGCGCGCAGACAACGGCTCTTTATGCGAGTAGCGTCAAGGCAGGTGCAGTCGACGCTGCAGACGCGGTCATCTGTGACTCACCGGTTCCGGGAATGGAACTTCAGTTAAGGCTCGTTTTCGGCGACGGATTCGAGGGCGCGCATTCGTTTAGCACGAACTTCTTCATCGCCACCAGCGGTAAGTACATGGACAAGGTCTACGACGTTGATATGGATGACGGCGACACCATCAAGATGGTTGCAACCGACGAGATCCCGACCATGATCATCGTATCCGAGAAGGACGAAGTGTGCCTGCCTGAGTTGGTGGAGCAGGTTTATGATAATATAGGTACTGACAAAAAGGAGATCGCATATGTTAATAGCGCCCACATCGAGGGCATCATCGACGATCCGGACGGCTACATGGAGTCCGTGGAAGGTTTCCTTAATACATATGGTTTGTGATGGTTTGGTATGAAACTTAATCTGACAGAAGACAAGAACATAAGGGAGGAGCATGTTGACATCTACTATGCCAAAATGCGTCCCGTCATAAAACAGCTGATCGACACGGTCAATTCCGAGCGCCCGACTCTCTCGGGCCGTCCTGCCGATGAGGACATGGACGACGGTGAGGCCGTAATGATCGATCCGAAGGAAGTTTATTATCTCGATCATATCGATCGAAAACTATTCGCATACACCAGGACCGGGTGCTATCGCCTTATGACGACCCTCAGTGCCTGCGAGGAGCAGCTCTGGAACTACGGATTCGTCCGCGTCTCCAAGTCCAACCTGGTGAACATCTATAAGATCCGGCAGCTTAAGCCCGACCTCAATATGAAGGTCTACGCCTCCTTTGATAACGGCGAGCGCATCTGCATCAACCGAAGCTACAAAAAGACCTTCAACGAATATCTCCAGCGAATGAGGAGGATATCACAATGAGAGACATAAAAGAAATACTGATCGAGCTTTGCTGTTCATACACGATCATTTCCGTCGGAGGCTCGATCTACAACCTCATCTTCGGAGGTCAGACCAACAACGTCAACGTCATCGTGATGTTCGTCTTCTGCACCATCGCGGTCTTCGTACTGTCGCTCCATAAGCTTCTGACCCGCTTTAGCCCGCTGTTCATGATCATCGTTCAGTATCTGGCAGCCATAGGACTTTGCACGCTCATAGTATTTATCCTGAGCCGCATTGCCTATATTTCAAAGCGCGGCTGGATCGAATATCTGGTGTCCTTCACCATACCGTATATCATTGGCGCCGCGTTGTACTACTACCGTGTTTTCGCGGACACCAAAAAGCAGGATGCCATCATTAAAGAGATCCAGCAGGCAGAAATCTCTGAATAATATGGGTTTTATTTTTCGAGGAAATCATTTATTATCCTAATTGGGAATGATGAATTGAGAAAAGAATAAATCCAATAAGGAGATAGAAACATGAAAAGAAAATTAATCGCTATCGGTCTTTCCGGTGCAATCGCACTCGCTCTCTGCGGATGTAGCTTCAACTTCAACATCAATCTCGGAGGCAGATTTTCCGAGAAGAAAGTACTCAAGTTTTTCCAGGATACACTTGATGCAGAAGAATATGATGTAGACGACCTCATCGAAGCATGCGAAGAGGATGATTACGATGATGACTTCGAGGACGGTGTATACGTTGAACTCGACAAGTCCGGCACCAAGGATATATACAAGGCAATGGAATTGGATCAGTTCTTTGCAAGTGTTAAATCATCTGAATCTTCGGTAGCATATTTCAGAACAAACGATATCGGTGAGTCTGATCGTTATGCATCTTTCATCTGTGACATCAAGTTCGAAGACCAGGAATCTGCCGAGGATTTCTTTGACGATTCTTTGGAACTGTGGAACGATCTGTCTGATGACATCGACTTTGACGATGATGAGAAGCTCAACGAGGCTTACATCTATCTTGACAGTTACGGTTACAAATTCTACGCATCTATGTACAGAGACGGACAGCAGGTAGTCATCTCACTTTGTGTCAACGATACAGACGATATCGATGATTTCTGCGATGAGTTCGACGTTAAGAGTCCATCTGAACTCGAAGATTAATAGATCGTAATAGGAAATAGTAATGAGGGGTTGTCTCAACGAGATAGCCCTTTTTCATTACAAAATCGTAATTTGATTACCGGCCGCCGTGGATACCCGGTGTCGGAAATTCCGAACAACATGGCTAATGAGAAGACTGAGAAGCAGTTTCTGGAGGCCATGTCCAAGGCGTCGACCTACTACATGGAAGATGCTGAAATAAGAAATGTATTGGAAGAAGAATTCCTGACCTACGGCGACAAAGATATCGATGAGATAATCGCGGTCATTAACGACAGAATATCCAAGATCGTCAGTGAGAGAAAGTAAAAAGAAGCATAAAAAAAGGGGACTTAATAGTCCCCTTTGAAGTCTGAAGAAATAAATTAATAACCATTGATAGAATTCATGAACAGATCAATAAGTGCATCGGAATTCTCTACGTCAAACGGATTTCCGAGACCGACAGACTCAATGTAAGAAGAAACTTTGCAGTCTTTCTCGCCGGTTGTTGACATGTAAGCTACCTGGATCAATTTGTTGTCGAGCTGGTAGATACCGAAAACGATAGAGTAGTCGCCCATCTCTTCAAGGATCATGTCTTTGTATTCCTCGATTGTATCTTCGTCCAAACCTGCTTCCTCGAGTTCAGCAATAATAAGATCAGAATAATCATCTACACCCATATTGAGTACGAAGTAGGATTTGTCACTGCTCGAATAATACTCATCGGAATTAAGACCGGACAGATCAACGAACTCCTGTGTGAGGAAGTTATTGAATGCCTCATTAGCTCCATCATCTTCCTTGAACTCCAAGATCATCATGGACTCTTGAAGCGAAGTAGGTTCATCTTCGATATATTTTGCATAGATGACTGCTGATTCGCAATCCTCGTGATCGAAGTACAATCCTGAATATGTATCCATGAGAGAGATGTCGCTCATGTTGCATTCATCTATAGCATCTCCCAACTCGTCGCCTGCTGCATAAGTTACAAAACCGCCTGCGAGCAGATCTTCATCATCTAACGCTGCGCCGAGTTCGCTCGGGCTGATCTGAGTAACACCTGTCAGGTCAGCTACATCCTTGAAGGTATCATTGCCGTCGAGGGAAGGAGCCTTTGTTTCTTTGCTCTCCTCAGTTGTCTCTTCGGTAGTCTCTTCAGTTGTTTCTTCTGTGGTCTCCTTGGATGCTTCGGTCTCTTTTACGTCGTCGTCGTCCTCATCATCCTCGTCATCATCATCTTCGTCGTCCTCGTCGTCGTCGTCATCCTCATCCTCGTCCTCATCGTCCTCGTCCTCATCGTCCTCGTCATCTTCCTTTGAGGACTTCTTGTCGGACTTACGGCTCTTCTTGGATGTTGAAGTCGAGCATGCTACCATGCCGAAGAGCATCGCGAAAGCGATGATCAGTGCCAATACTTTTCTTGCGTCTTTCATCTGTTTCCCTCCAATATTTAATCAGGGTTCCTTCACGAAGTATTTCGCGAACAGTTTCTGATCATAATTAAATAGTTCTTCCCCTAATCTGTCAGCAATCTCAATTATCATTCTCTCATAAGTACACTGTAAAGGCGAGACTTTATTCTCGCTTCCGGTATTCATCCTGTTGGCGCAGCCACACGAATTGGTGCATCTGGTCTTCAGATCGCAGTCCACACACGTCTCCGGCGTGTTGGACCTTTTGGCTATCTCGGCGACTCTCTCGTTATCGATGCCGTCAAAGACATTTCCCATATAATAATCGTCGTCGTTAATAAATGATGTGCAGGGGAAGAGTTTGCCGTCAGGTGTTACCGGCATCTGCCTTACGCCCAAATGGCAGTGCTCGGCCGGGTTCTTGCCCGCCACGCATTCCTTGATCTTACTTATCAGCGGTGCCACGTAGATATAGCGGCCCTTCATGAATTCGTCCCTTAAGAAATCGGCAACCTTATTAAGTTCGCCCCTCAAAACTTCCATGTCCTCGTCTGTCCAGTTGACTTTCTTTCCGTAAGCCGGAACTGTGGAGATGTTCTGGAATCCCACATCTACCAGATATTTGACTGACTCGCTCAGAAGTCCTGCCGCCTTAGGATCCAGCGTCAGCATCGCCAGTGCATGCGGACGGTATGACAGGAGCATCTTAGCCTTTTCTTCGATCAGCGAAGCAGTTGAGCTTCCGTCCGGAAACCGTCTGGAGATATCCTGACCCTTACCGTCAAAGGATAATCCGATACCCATCTTGACTTCCTTGGCCTTCTTGAGAAACTCCTCGTCCAGCAGCGTGCCGTTCGTGGTCATCTTGCAGTTGAACGGGATTCCGGTCTCTGCGGACTTTTTCTCGCAGTAGTCCAGGGCCTCGTAGATCAGGTCTTTTCGAAGAAGAGGCTCGCCTCCGAAGAAGCAAAGTCCCGCTCTTCCACCCTTGGAAAAAGCGAGATCACATGCCTTGCGAAGCACCTCCGGTGTCATATCCCTGGAGCACTTATCTCTTAAACAGTAACTGCAGTCCATGTTGCAGTTGTCAGTCAGGTGCAAAGTCAGATTCATTATCAGCCCTCTGTCTCTTCGGTATATTCAGGAGCGACAGTCTCGCCGCCTTCGTAATCTACCACAGATACGTCACCTGCGAGCTCGACATCATCATCGATCAAGATATCTTCCTCGCCGTCGTAATCGACATCTGTTGTGCCCTCATAATAAGGTGCGTCAGTCTCGCCTGCGAGCTGAGCCTCACCGCCGAGCTCGACAACCGGGTCATTATGTCCGGATCTGACCTCGATCTTAGTAGCGACATCCTCGCCACAAGCGGTTCCGAGGAGCATCGATGCACCGATCATCGTTGTGAGTCCTGCAATATATAATGGTTTCTTATAATCATGTCTTGGTTCGATCTTCATAGTGGAAAACCTCCTTTACCCATAATATCACCATATCTACCCCCAAGGTTTCACTTTCTCCCGAAAAAATTTTGGCCCAACCCGTTTCAACTCTCCGATTTGGTCCAACAAATGTTGGCCTAAAAGCTTGATCTGTCGGCATTTGGGCCAACCAGCCCCGGTAACTGTTCCCCGCATCGCCTCATCACGAGAATTCTTGGACCAAACCCCCGCTACCACTTGATTTAGTCCAAGAAATCTTGGTCCAAATCACCTCATCTGAGCAATTTGGACCAACGCCTTCTCCAAATTCCCGTTATCCGTACAGTCCTAAGGAACGGTACAAATGACGGGAATTTTTCCGGATTTACCGTTAAATGTACCGTTCCTATAACGGTACATACAACTGGTTGTTTTGTATTTTTTGTCGATAATTGTCGATAATTGTCGTTCCTCCTCAGTCGATGAGGTGTAAAATGTTCTTGTGTAGAACAAAGCACTTTAATGGAGGGGTTACGTTATGAAAAGAAGTACATTTGCACGAGTCTCGGCTCTGGCACTTATCGCCGCTATGTCTTTTTCGGCCTGCTCGAAAAAGCAACCCGCCGAGATCAAAGTAAGGCACAAAGACCTTGACGAGACAGTTGCCGCATCTGAGTCGGAGCCGGCGATCCCAATCGAGACGACAGAGACGCTCCCAGTTGAAACTGATGCGACTACTACAGCTGCACCTGTAACAAGCAGCGACGATGTCATAAACGTTTACACATATACGTCTGATCTGGCGGATCTTTGTTACAGATTTGAGGAGACACATCCGGATTTCCCGTATGCATTCAATATCACGCAGATCGATACCTATTCGGGTTACAGTGATATTCTTGAAGGCGTCATCAGAGACGGATCAGAAGCTCCTGATATCTTTGCAGTAGACGAGAGTTTCGGTTATGACTATTTCCAGGGAGAACTGATGGACTATACAGCTCCTTATGAGGATTTCGGCATCGACGTTGACGACGGGATCGATTACGCCGTGATCGCACCATACATTGTTGAGACCGGAACAAGAGCCTCCGATAACCAGGTTGTTGGTTTGAGCTATCAAAGTGACGGCTGTGTCATGGTCTACAGGACGGACATAGCAGAAGAAGTTTTCGGAACCAGTGATCCTTTGGATATCGACGTCTTGATCGGAGGAGATTCCGGTTCGTGGGACAACTTTAAGGCTGCAGCAGAAAAGCTTGATGAGGCAGGATACTGTGCAGTTTCAGGTTATTATGATATGTGGGTGCTTCAGAAAAGTCAGTCAACATCTTCATGGGTCGTAGACGGCAAACCGAATATTTCTCCTGAGAACGAGTCTTTCCTTGATACCGCTTATGAATTCCAAGACTACATGAACCAGACCACCTGGTGGTCAGAAGCATGGAACGCTGATATGGCAGGTAAGAGTGACAGAGAGGTATTTGCCTATTTTGGACCTGCGTGGTTTATAAATTACACACTGGAAGTTAATGCAGGATCTACGATGGGCAAGTGGAATGTTACGGAAGCCCCATTATCGGCATATTGGGGCGGTCTCTGGGTCGTTCCGTCAATCTATGCTTCCAATGCCGATTCCGAGAAGAAGGCAGCTATCGGAGAATTCCTTTACTGGTTGACACTTGATACATCTGAGGACGGTGCACAGTATTACATGGCAAGCGGTGAGTTCCGTGACGGTAAACTCACTCAGGTTGCTTCGGAAGTTGTTCAGGCAAGCGTTGATATAACCATTCCGGTTTTGGGTGATCAGGCTGATATAAATTATTACTTTGCTAATGCATCCCAATATGCACCATGTAATCATAAGAGTGGCGATGATGATGCGATCAATTCGATGTTCCTTGAATACGTACAGTATTATCTTAACGGTGAGAATACGAGAGAAGAGACTATCGAGTATATTAAGAATGATATGCCATACTATATCAGCAACTAATGGAGGTATAGATACTTGAAAAGAAGCAGGATATTGAAATCAGCTGCCTTACTTTTGTGTCTCGGTTTTTCCATGACGAGTATTTTCGGATGTTCGTCGCGTAATTCGACATCAGAAGAGATCAAGGTAAGACACAAGGAGATCGAAGAGACTGAAGAGACAACTCATGCCCCGGAGCCAACGGAAACTGAGCCTGAGCCGGAACCGATAGACACACCGATACCGACAGAGACGGAGACTGAACCGACGGAAGTCGATAACAGTAATGTTATCAATGTCTTCTGCTACAGTTCCGAGATCGTGGAAATGTGTGAGCTTTATAAGAGCATGCATCCGGATTGTGACTATGAGTTCCAGTATACTCAGATCGCGTCTTCAGAAGGCGCTTATCAGATGGCTTTGGAAGCGGCTGTAAGAGCAGATGACAGTAACTCGCCTGATATCTTTGTCGTCGAGGAAGATTACGCCGACAAGTACATTAACGGCGCACTCTCAGAGTATATTGCAGGCTATGACGAACTTGGCATCGATATCGATGTAGAAGTTAAGGACGCAGGTATTGCTCAGTTTGTGGTTGACCAGGGTACCAGAGAATCCGATGGTAAGATCGTGGCTCTTGCGTATCAGTCTTTTGCGGGTGTAATGATCTACAGAACGGATATCGCGGAGGAAGTTTTCGGAACGAGTGATCCTGATGAGATATCTGAGATCTGCGGCGGCAATTCGGGTTCTCTTACTAAGCTTTTGGCAGCAGGCGATAAGCTGGTGGCCAAAGACTACGCACTTACTTCTGGCCTTAACGACATGTGGTTCATCTACGATGCTCAGGATCCTTCTTCCTGGTATAAGAACGGAGATGTCTATATATCGAATGAGCATGAGTCGTTCTTTGATTTTGCCGACACGCTCTATGCGAATAGCTACACGAATAAGAACCCGTATTGGACAAACGAATGGTTTGACGATATGAACGGAACCAGTGACCGTGCCACTTTTGCATATTTCGCGCCAGCCTGGCTCATCGACTTTAGTATGTCTTCTATGGCTCCGGGTACAACGGGACTTTGGAATATAACCGATTCTCCCGTTAACTTCACATACGGCAATTTGATGTTACTTACGACTAAGCAGGCAGCCGAGGCAGATGACGAGAAAAGAGAGGTCATTGCAGACTTCCTTACATGGGCACTTCTCGATACGACAACCGACGGATGGCAGTATCAGTTCGCCACAGGTTACCTGAGCGGCTTCTGTCAGCCGTGTACATCCTCTGTGGTAATGGAGCAGGTTACCATGTACTCGGATTATCTCGGAGGACAGGACATGGCTCCTATCTTTAACCGTGCGAATGAGAATACCAAAGCAGGTGTGCTCAACAACGACAACCTGACCATCGGTTCTTCGTTTGTGGGTCACGTCAAGGACTATGCTGATGGGGTATGTACCAAGACCAAAGCCGAGGAATCATTCCTTGGAAGCATCTCAGAATATCTTAAGAGCTGACGGTGCTATTTAAACTGAAACAAGAGAACCCGCAGGACTTGAGTCTTGCGGGTTCTTTGTTGTTATTCTAATTCGTATTGATCCACCGGATAATACCTGAAGGCCTTGCCTTCACATTTAGCTACGTAATAATCATATCCTTCCTGGAATGTATCGTATTCTTCCTGTGACACCGGCATGTGGAATTTGGAGTCCTCGAAAGTTACGTAATAATGTTTGGTATCTCCGTTCTCAGCGTCGTGGGATATTTCGCAATCCTTATTGACAGCTTTTGTGACTTCGACCGTGCACGGCTTGCCCACCGCCTTAACGCTCTTTACGCTGCCGCTCAGCACAAACGCAAACAGCAGGAGCAGGAATGAACCGCAGAAGATCGGGATCAGGTATGCCAGGTCCCATCCGCGGAAAGTCCTTCTTTTCTTCTTGACTATGAAGATCACTATCGGTGTCACGAAGCAAACCGCCGTCAGCACGGCAACAACATAAAAGCAGACCATCTCCGACTTTTCTTCGGTATCGACGTACTCTTTGTATTCTTCTTTCAGGAAATCTTGGGTAAGCACGATCTTCTGTCCGGTTGTGTTCGGCTTGATCCTCATGAAATGATTCCAGCTCATAGCCCATGCAAAGCAGATTATCAGGACTGCTCCCAATATGATCGCCGAAGCGCCGATGATCATGAATCGTACCCAAAATACTTTTTTTGTTGAATTAATAAAGCTTTCTATAAATCCCATAAGTTATCCTCCCATATTCATAATATATTAATACTTTTTCTTATTTTGTGTAACGTCCCCGTCTTTTTCTTTATTATTTTCGAAAACACGTACAAATAAGCTCTTGCAGCCCTCACTATTTGACACTATCAAAGGAAATGTGTACGAAAAAACCAGTTTGTAAAACTTTGTTTACAATTGTTTCGCATTGAGTCCAACATTACCCTTTATAATGAAACCATAAGATACAAAGAGAGAAGGAGGACAGACCAATGCAGCATCAAAGCTTAATTCAAGAAGCAAGGTCGGACGCCTCCGCTTTCTTGAGTAGAAATTCCTAATTATTGAGTTTGTTTAGTCTTCGGACTTAAAAATAGAGGGGTCATCTCAAAGAGATAACCCCCATTTTTATGCCCGTAAAAATCTCCTTACCAAGTAAGTTATTCCCGAAAGACTGTAATGTGTTCAAAAAACATTCCCTGAAACATCCGGATCAGTATCCTGTCATTAAGGATAAGAAATGATTCGGAGGAATAGATAATGAAAAAGAAAATGATCGCCATCACCTTATGTACATCCCTTTTGGCAGGCAGCATAGTCCTTACATCCTGTGAGTCTGGTGACAAGACTTCTGAGACAACTAAGGGAACGACTTTAGAAGAAACAGAGGAAACTACTGAAGAAGAGACCGAAGAGGAGACAGAGGATACATCTGAGGAGACGACGGAAGAAACGACTGAAGAGACAACTGAGGAGACCGAAGCAACGGAAACCACGGAAGCGACCAGCAGGGAATTCGTCGACTGTGATATCGATATCAACGATGTAAAGGTCATAGAGGCTGTCTCGCAATTGTACGATTATAACGAGGAATTTGAAGATCTCTTTTACAACGAAGACAATAAAGGATACATCAACATGTGCTTTGGCTGTATTACCGACTTTACGGTGGATTCGCCTGATGAAGCATTGATCGCTCTTTACAGCGTACAAAAACTTTTCAAATGCAAGGATGCTCTTAACGAGTTTGTCTATACCGAGACGCAGTTTGACGGTTACGAATATTACTACTGCTTCGATCAGGTAAAGGACGGCATACCGGTCTCTCTCGGAATGGCAAAGATCATCACGGACTCTGACGGCAACACCACCGGATTTATCTCTTCTTACGTTCCGATCCATATCTCCACTGAGACCACCCTCACACTTGATGATGCCCTGCAAGAGATCGAGGACTACTATGAGATCTACAACACAGAACTGGTCATTTGGACTCTTGATAACAAGCAGGTCCTGACTTGGCACATAGATTATGCGGCTTCTGATGACAATTTGCCGTATTCCGCTTATGTTGATGCCAACACAGGCGAAGTTGTTGACTGTTATTGTAACCTTGTGTATTAACTTCTGAATCGAAATAGATGAACAATGTAAACCTTAAAAATATATTATCTTTTTAAAAACAATATAGAATACAATAAATTTGCTGTTAAATGTCTGCTTTTTGTCCATATTTGAACAATATCAAAAAACAAAACGTTTCGTCAGATTTTTAACTAGTATTTTTCTCGAAAACATGTTGCGTCAAAGCGTTTTGCGCACATATACTTCTCCTATTATTCCATAGGAGGAGAAGTATATGAAAAAGCTAGTATCGCTTTTATTGTCCGCGTGCTTGTTATTGATGGTTTTTGACTTCAACGTCTTGGCCTTCGAAGACGGTGATCAACCGGAAGAGACAACCATTGCGGAAGAAACAACTGAAGAAGAATCAGAACCTTTAGTTGTTGAAGAACCAGAGGCGGTTATCGAAGAATCCGAGCCTGCTGCAGAACCTGTACCGGCTTGGGACGGAGTGACCACCAGTGATGTTTTCGAGAATGATTCCATTCGTGCGACATTCTCATTGGACAATCACTGGAACGGCGGATATGTTGCATCTGTAACTATCGAGAACATATCCGGCAGTCCGATCGAAAACTGGGCGTTCGTTTTCGAGTATGCAGGAAACATCAACAGCATCTGGAATGCTGCAATTGATGAGACAGTTGAAAACGGCTACGTTCTCAAGAACGTAGGTTGGAATCAGGATATCCAGCCTGGCTCCAGTATCTCATTCGGTCTTTCCGGTGTTGAGGACTTCCAGGGATTCCCAACAGACTACAAGTTGCTTGGTAAGGTCAGTGAGGTAAGTAGTGACGGATACACATCCGGGTACACTCTTTATTCCGACTGGGGTTCAGGATTCAATGCAGAGATGTCCATGACCAACACTTCTGATGCTACGATCGAAGATTGGATCGTTGAGTTTGATTTCGACAGAACTATCACAGAGATCTGGAAGGCTGAAATCATTTCTCGCGAGGGCAGCCACTATGTGATCAAGAATCTCGGCTACGATGCAAATATCGAGAGTGGTGCAACAGTAACATTCGGCTTCAACGGAACAGACGGCGAAGCAGATTCCGTTCCGTACAATGTTGTGCTCAGTTCATCTGTTCTTGAGCCGACTATTGAAGAGATTGACAACAGTGAAGATCTCGTATCAAAAGTCTATGGTGATCTTAATGTCATTTACCAGTATGGTGATGTAGCATTGAGCGTTAAGCACAACGTCATTCTCCCGACAGATTTTGAAGATGTAACTGTTGTTTGGAGCAGTGACGACACAAGTGTTATCGAGACTGACGGCACAGTTCACAGACCTTATGATTCATCACCGATCGTAACTTTGACTGCAACGATATCTTGCAATGATTTCTCAATGGAGAAGACATTTGAGGTTAGAGTCATCAAGTCTATGTATGAAGATTATAGTATCGATAATATCTATGTAATGGACGAGATTGAGGAGTTGTATTTCTATAACGATATTATCGAAGATACATATTTGTACGTTAATGACGATGGAATGCTTACACGAGTAATAGGATCTATTTGCGATATTACCGTAGATTCACCGGAGGAAGCTTTACTTGCAATTCATGGTGTGAAAAAGCTCATTGGCTGTGAATCAGTATTTGATGAACTCGTGATAGATCATATTTCTAAGGATGATTATTGTTACTATTTCGTTTTCTACCAGGTTTATGATTCTGTTTCCGTCCCGGGAACAATTACGTTAATAACAGATCTTGATGGTAATATCATCGGATTCATCAACTTCTATGTTCCTGTTACTGTTGGAACAGAAGCTGCTATCAGTTTGGAAAATGCTATTGGATTAATACCGGATTGTTCAGAAGTTCTTAATTCAAAAAAAGAGATTTACATTGACGAAGGTGTACAGAAGCTAGTATGGAATGTTGAGTATTATGATTCTGTTGGTCAGGGCCTTAAAGCAATTGTAGATGCAAATAATGGGGAAATAATCAGTAATTATCCAACTGGAAATTTCAGTGCTTGGGATTCTGGAGAAGATATGGATGGTAATCCAAAAGGAGTTCCATTCTACTTTAATTCACAAGACGATGCACTGTTTGGTGATGATAATCGACATATTTATTTGTACTATTTCGCAGCAGATGGTCTCCATACTCCGGTAAAATACCAGAATGGTAGTTGGGACCCGGTAGCTGTTTCTGCTTTTTGGAATGTAGCTACTGTTAGTGACTATTATGAAGGGAAACCATTCAAATTGTCATCATTTAATAAATCGGATCCTAACGAGAATATATATGTTTTGATCGGATGGGGTGATGAAAATGCTGCACACACTATATGTTCCATTGATGGCAGCGATCATCATGTTTTAAAGTTTGGTACACAAAAAGGTATTAGTTTTGGTTATAAACTGAATATAGCTGCTCACGAGTACACACATGGAATCGTTTATGCGTTAAATAAACCTCTTGATGATGGCTATGAGACTAAAGAAGTCGGAGCAATCAACGAAGGCTATGCGGATGTTATGGCTATGATCATTACGCAAAATGATAGTTGGCAATATTTGGATCCGGATGGCTCAATAAGAAGAGATCCTAGTTCTCCTAAAAACGGTAAGGAGAAATGTTCGTGTGACTATGATACTGTCCTAACGGACTATGCTACAACGGATCGTAGACATGAGAATAGTTTGCTTTTATCTCATGCTTGCTGGTATATGTATGAGAATGGTATTAGTTGGAGTACTTTGTCCTCTTTGGTATATGCAACTTTAAACATGAGTTATACAGAAGATTCAACATTTAAAGATGTAAGATATCATTTTGAACAAGCAGCTAAGAATCTGAAACTGTCAGATTACCAGCAAACGGTAATTAAAACTGCATTTGAGAATGAACATATATATCTGAAAAGTGATCAAAAATTGTATACTCCTAAAAACTTCAATCTTAATGGATGTGTTGTAAGGGCTCTTCCTGGCACGGATGGAACTCTCTACACTGAAGCTTTGACAGGAGCTACAGTTAAGATTAGAAGAATAGGTAACATGAATGATTATACTTCTCCTGTTACGACAGTTAATGGTAATTTTTCTTTTTCGGATATCCAATACGGAAAGTACGAGATTACTGTTTCAAAAGAAGGATTCAGAAGTGCGTACAAATATATTGAGGTGCGAAATGCTTCTTGTCTGACGCTAGATGTTATTTGTTTGATTAGTAACTTGTATGGCGAGGGTTATGGAATCGCATCCGGAGAGGTTATTGATTCTGTTTCCGGAAATGGCGTATCAGGTCTGACGCTGATATTGAAGAGCGATAGTAATGCTTATGGTACAGGATCTACGAAACCAACTAATTATGTTGTCGCGGAAACGGTGACTGGTGATGGTGGAACCTTTAGTTTCGAAAACATATATAGTGGACAATATACCCTGGAGATTGTTGATAATAGACCGGTTGCAAGTGAAGCAAAGTATGTAAATACATATAAGAATATTGTCGTATTTGGAAATGATATTGAGACTAGGTATACAATTTCTGTCACTAATGTCTTAAATGCCGGAAGTGTAAGGATCGTCCTAGAATGGTATTCTAATCCACGTGATCTGGATTCTCATTTGATATTCAGTACCGATCCGTATATGAAAATATTCTACTCCAACAAACAGTACTATGAAGATGGAAAACTATGTTTGAGTCTTGATAGAGATGATACTGACGGATGCGGACCGGAAACTACCACTATTCTTAATGATGTTTCGGATAATTATCTTTTCTATGTTCACAGGTATGCCGGAACAGGTACGATATCTACCTCGGGTGCAAAAGTTAGTGTATATATTGGTCAAGCTCAGTATCCAAAGTACATATTCTATGCACCTACTGACAACACAGGAGATTTTTGGACAGTATTTAGTTACAATCCTGATACTCAAACTATAACAACTATTAACACTATATCGACCTATTATGTTACCCCTTAATGTATTAGCGATGAATTTGTGTTTATTAGAGTGAAATAACGGGAGCAGATAAGTGGAGAGGATTCTTTCACTTATCTGCTCTTATATAAAGATGTGGAGTAAGATAATAATATGGGAGATGTGTTTATGAGAAAAAATAGTTATGTGTTGATAATAGGTTCTGTAGTTTTATCAAGTGCGATCATACTTACTTCATGTTCATTAGGTTCAGAAGAGAAATCTTCTGTCGAATCAACTTTGGGCTCAGAAATGACGGAAGATAGTTTGGAAAGCACCAGTGAAGTGACTGAGATGACGGATGATACAGAGATAAGTGTTTCGGAGACTGAAACTGCTATGGATATTCATACGAGCTTATTCGATATATATAGGGAGACGAATATTGTTTTTGAAGAAGGTGAAGCCGAGTTGTGCGTCAAAAACAATATTGGACTTCCTACGACGATAAGTGATGCAACGATCACCTGGGTAAGCGACAATCCTGAGATAATCGAAAATGACGGCACGCTTCATAGGCCGGAAGATTATTCTCCGCTGGTCAATATGACAGCTACCATTACAAATGATGAGGGAACGTTGGAGAAGACATTCGAACTTAGGGTCATCAAGACAGAGTTAGATGACATGAAGCCTGAAGATGTCTGGACGCTTGACGAGGTTGATCAGATATATTTCTTTAACGATATTATTGAAGATACTCATATATATATTAACGAAGAAGGATATGTGACCAGAGTCATCGGATCGATATTCGAGTATAAAGTGGATTCGCCGGATGAGGCGATGCTAGCGTTGTACGGTTTGGAGAAAGTGCTCGGCTGTCAGTCAGTCTATGATGAATTTGTTATTGATCATATCGTTAAAGATGATTACGGTTATACGTTTGTATTTAATCAGGTTTATAAGTCATATCCGGTAAGCGGATATGTGTTGTCTGTGACGACAGACCTTGAAGGGAATACGAATGGGCTGGTTAGTTATTATCATCCAATTGATGTTTCAACTGACTATTCGATTTCAGAACAGGAAGCAATCGACAAGATAGAAGAATATGAGAGTATAGCTCACTCTGAGTTGCAACTGATGGAGTACGAGGGTGAGATGAAGATGATGTGGAAGGTCTATTACAACAAGGCAGATGGACTTCAGTATGTCATTACTATCGATGCGAATACAGGTGAAGTGATCTCTGATTTTCTCAATGGACAGATAGATTGATGCTGTGATAGCAGGCTTTGTGTAGTTTGTTCCCATATTCTTGCAAAGTATTCCGGATTCCTTTTTTCTCAAAACAGATACTGTATGATGAAATCAGGAAGATAGTTCTTGCAGGGGGTGGCGATCATGAAAAAGAAACTTATAGTTATAATTCCGTTGGCGGTACTGATCGTGCTGGTGGTGGCTTTTGCTCTGTTCTGGTTCAATCCATTTAATGGTGATGATATTGTCATTGAGGCGGAATACATTTCCAATATGGGCGAAGTTAAGTCTTTAAATGTTATTGACGTGAATTACATTTATATCAATCGCCGTGGTGAGTATTATCTCCTGTACAATGCTGAAAAGGGAAAGAAGGATATTGACGACATCGAAGAATATCTGAAAACAAAGAAGCCGGACGGAAGATTTGCGGATCCCTTTACGATGATGTCCATATGTAAATGGCTAGACAGTAAAGAAGAAGTAACTAAAGGCGATATTATTCAAAAGAGCATTGCAGATGATACGGATAAGAAACCGGATTATCTGAATATCTATTATATGAAGAAAAGAATATACACTTTAAAGGATATGGGTGATCACACAGATATATCCACTTACTATAAAGAAAACGAAGATAGTAAAGTCGTAAAAACGATAGTTAAGAACTGGCCGGTAGAAATTCCTGAAGAGTTTTGGCCATGACTCAGTGTTCTCTGTAATGAGCTTTCCTCATCAATCGACCTCAATAAGATCGTGTTCGTGAGCATTTTTTAAAGCTCTGAGATCGGCGATTCGTCTTTCCAGCATAGCGATATGTTCCTCTTCATAGAAAGGATCTGCAGTGATCTCAAAAGGAATCCTTCTTTCGGTGCCGACTTTCTTCGCGAAGATGGTGAATGCAGCGCTCATTGAGAGTCCCATATCATTGCAAGCTTTTTCCATTTTTTTCTTAACATCTGCGTCTAATTTGAAGTTCACGTTTACTGTTTGTGCCATGATCATCACCTCTTTTCGATTAGATTATAAACTCAAATAAAGAAAAAATAAAGAATAATACTTTAAAACTTCTTGCAAAACGCTTTGTTTTTGGGCTGCAAGAAGATTTTTTGAATGTTTTCGAAAAATACTATTGACATTAATGGTAAAAAGTACCATAATAAAGATGGTCAGAGTTACCAAAGGAGATTACACATGAAAGCATACAAATGTACAACCCAAGCTGAGAAGGACTTCCTCAAAACCTACGACGCCTCACAATTCGAACGTCCTTCCGTTACAGCAGATATAGTGATCCTCACTTTGGATTCTTCTGATGAGCTTAATATCCTCCTCATCAAACGAGGAGGATTCCCCTACAAAGATCACTGGGCTATCCCGGGCGGCTTCCTGGAAGCGGGGAAAGAGTCCATCGATGAAGCGGCGGCGAGGGAGCTGAGGACAGAGACGAACATTGACAACGTATATCTGAAGCAGCTCTACACGTTCGGTAATCCGAACCGAGACCCGAGAACAACGGTCGTATCCGTCGCATATACGGCATTGGTACCGAAGCACAAGCTGGACATCAAGGCAGGCGATGACGCCTCGGATGCGAAGCTGTTCAGGATCAAGTACGACGTCAACGGAATAATCTTCTCGAATGATGAAGAGACCATAACTGAAGAAGACTTGGCTTTCGATCATGAAGAGATAATCAAGATGGCGATAACGAGATTAAGGAACCGAATCGATTACGAAGATGATGCGTTCAATCTTTTAAGGGATAAGAATGAATTCACCATCTCGGAACTCAAGAGGATCCATGAGACCATCAAGAACCGGACGCTGGATCTGCCGAACTTCCGTAAGACTTTCCTTCGGGACTACGTGGCGACAGGCAAGGTAATCGATCTTAATAAGACGATGGTCGCGAAGGGAAAGCCTGCGAGGTTATATAAATACATAGAAAGATAGATACATAAGATACATACAAACTGCCTCTTGTTAAGAGTCCTTCCTATGCATTAAGGACAACTGACAAAAATCAATTGGAATAAGCTACAAGTAACATGGAAAAAGGGAATAGATAATAGAAGTAAGATTGGAATAGGGACGCTACAATTTGAAGTAACTTTTTTGGAATAAGGGAATAAATTACTATGCATAGGAGATAAAAGGGGTCGAGGGGCCCCTTTTAGTTTGCTCGAAAATTCTCGCGCAGGTTGTGTTATGATGGATTCAAAATATTTCCGACCTAAGGAGATCTACCATGGTAAGACACGTAATCGTATGGACACTCAAAGACGAGTATTCCGATGAGGAGAGATCCTCCATCAAAGTTGGAATCAAGGAAGGTCTCGAGGGCCTGCTGGGCAAAGTCCCTGGCATCGTCGAGATCAAGGTCAACACAGATGGTCTCAGCAGCTCCAGCGGCGACCTGATGCTCGATTCACTCTTCGAGAGCAAAGAGGCCCTGACCAATTACTCATCCAACCCGTTCCATGTCGAAGTCGCGAACGGCAAGGTAAGACCATTCGTAAAGATCAGGAGCAGTTTCGACTACGAAGTCTGATCTTTCTGCTCGAAAAAGACTGCCACCGAAGTGACAGTCTTTCTCAAGATCTATGCATTACCCTAAAAATGCGTCAGGCGTAAAAATCAATACCGTTAACTGTTATCTTGGCGATGTTATCCGTATCGACCAAGCGGTTGAACAATGCGATGAATCCTGTGTCGGTTCCGCATACGTAACCGGTGCTGTTTGTGTTCGCATCGAATACAAGATACTCGGTTCCGTCGTTATAAGTGATCTTCAATGTTGTATCTGAACCCAGTGTCTCACCCTTGATCTCAGTTCCGCCTGTGGAATCCCAGACCATGGAGACAGGGGAGATCTCGACTGATCCGTTATCCGAACTGAGAGTAATCGTATCAAGCTTATCTGCAACAGGGATCACGTAGTCATTAGCTGACTTGATGTACTGCGCCGCATCTTCCTTCGACACATTGGTGATCTCGGAAACCTTCATCGTGTATTCGCATGTCTTAAGTGTCACGTGATCAGTGATCGGAGCGTTACCGTAGAGCAAGCTGTTATCACACATGTACTCATAGCAGTAGAGCTTATCCTCCGTGGAGTTCTCGAGATCGACCCAGATCTTTCCGGTTCCTTCTTCGAATCCGAAAACGATGGTCGTATCTTCGCTGAACCACGCGCCTCTGGATTCGTTATCGAGCTGGCTGTAGTTGAGGCAGTCGACGCCGCCTTCTTTCTCGATAGTGTAAGCTGCAACGATTCCGATTCCGTCTCTTACGACTGACTCGACTGTGATGGTCGTGTCTCCGACAGCGCATGTTACAGGTTCCGTTGTTATCTTGTCACCGATAAGTCTTGCCGCCACTTCAGGATCAGCCTTAACGTATTCGATCCTCGGCAATACTGCTTCATAAGTTACAGGCGATCCGTCGTCGTTGGTCTTGCCTTCTTCGACCATTACTGCTGTGTGGCTCTCGACTGTATCTTTTCCGCTGTTGCCCCAGAGCTTTCCGAATAGTTCTCCGCCTGTAGCGGCATTAACTGCGAACGGTGCTGCGAGTGCGACAACTGCTGCCGCTGCGGCTACCTTAGTTCCGAGTTTGCTTATCTTTGCCTTTTTTGCATCATTCATGATAGCTTCCTTCCTCGTCAGATACCTTTCAGAGAAAACATGATCTTCCACACCGTCAGTGATGTGATCAAATTCCTCAATACTGATATCTTTTTCGAAAATGTCGTTTTTGAAGTTTTGTTCCATAAGTAGTCTCCTTGATAGAATTCCCTCCGGTTACGGATTAAGTTTCTAAGATCTGTCCCGGGTTTTGACGCATCATCTTTTTGGCTCGTTCGTATCGTTTTCGAACATTAGCCTCAGTGATGCCAAGCATTCGGGCAGTCTCTGAGATCGAATAATCCTTGACGACAAGTAAGTAAACAACGTCGTAATATTTCTCTGGCAGAGTATTCATGAGCGGCTGATATTCAAATTCCGCATCTGTAGTTTCTTCTGACGCAACGGCTTTGATCTGTTCCGGGTCTTCGGTAAGGCTTACGATCTGATTCTCATTTTTCCTTTTGTTGTATATGTTGATCGAAGCGTTCCTTATAACTGTTATTATGTATCGCTTACAGTCGTCCGATGACGGATCGTCGAAGTGGACCTTGTGTTTTATCAGCTGCAGGAAAGCATCCTGAACGGCATCTTCGGCATAAGTCTCGTAATGTAAGACCGACAGTGCGACACGGAACATTTTCTGTTCGTACAGTTCATAACATTTTTCTATGAATGAGATCTGTTTTGACGGCAATGCCATTTATGTTTCTCCTTGTCGTTTCCTGGAAGGACCGTTCGTCTTCGAAGTTTGTGATCCCCGATCGACCCTTCTACTCTATATAACAATCCGAAAATGCTTTTTGTGACAAAATCTATCCTTTTTCATTTTAACTTATCTGTTTCACATCTTTTGTGGCATTAAAAAAGCAACTGGAAACAAACAAATGTTTGTGGTATGATGAGGGCAAATTCCAAAGACAAAAGAGCAAGGGTGAGTTATGGACAGAACGTATTTGGCGATAGATCTTAAATCGTTTTATGCCAGTGTCGAGTGCGCCCAAAGAGGCCTCGATCCGCTGAATACGAATCTTGTCGTTGCTGATCCGACGAGGACCGAGAAGACCATCTGTCTTGCTGTTTCTCCGTCACTCAAAAGTTACGGCATCGGAGGCCGTGCGCGTCTCTTTGAAGTCGTTCAGAAAGTGGAGCGGATCAACAAAGAGCGAAACTGGAAAGCTCCATACAGAAGACTCACCGGCAAGAGTCATATTTTCTCTGAACTTAATTCAGATCCGTCCCTCGCGGTAGACTATATCGTTGCTCCTCCTCAGATGGCTCTCTACATGAAGGTCAGTGCTCAGATCTACGGAATCTATCTTAAGTACGTGGCGCCTGATGATATCTTTGCTTATTCGGTAGATGAAGTCTTCATTGACGCGACAGGTTACCTCAAGACTTATAACTTATCCGCTCACGACTTTGCCCGCATGCTCATCCAGGATGTCCTTAAGACAACGGGCATCACGGCAACAGCAGGAATCGGCACCAACATGTATCTTTGCAAAGTCGCGATGGACATCGTCGCGAAGCATATCCCCGCTGACAAAGACGGCGTCAGGATCGCTGAACTTGATGAGCAGAAGTACAAGGAGACTTTGTGGTCACACACACCGATAACCGATTTCTGGAGAGTCGGTCACGGTATCGCATCAAGGATCGAGAAGTTCGGTATCTACACCATGGGCGACATCGCCAGGTTCTCGCTTAAGCATCAGACAATCGCAGTTCTTTATAAGGTCCTCGGTAAGAACGCTGAACTCCTGATCGATCACGCATGGGGAATCGAACCCACCACCATCGCTGACGTTAAGAGTTACCGTCCGTCCAACAACAGCCTTTCCTCCGGTCAGGTCTTGTCTGAGGCGAAGGACTACATGACCACCCGACTGATCGTCTGGGAGATGGCTGATTCGCTGTCGCTTGATCTGGTGGATAAGGGGCTTCTCACAGATCAGATAGTCCTCACCATCGGCTATGACCGCGATAGTCTCAAGGTCGCAGATTATACCGGCGAGGTGCATCTGGACTACTACGGCCGCGCTGTCCCGAAACACGCGCACGGCACCATCAACCTCAGCCGTCACACTTCGTCTACCACCGAGATAACCGAGGCTGCCATGAACCTCTTCGACAGGATCATGGATAAGCAGCTTCTCAGCAGGCGCCTTGGAATCTGCGCCTGCAACGTCATCCGTGAAGATGATCTTTCTTCTCGAAAAACACCGGAGCAGCTTAACTTCTTCGACCTCCTTGAATCCGAAGATGAGAAGGAAGCAAGAAATGCCCGCATCGAAAAAGAGCACGCTCTTCAGGAAGCGATGCTGGAGATAAAAAAGAAGTACGGCAAGAATGCCGTGCTCAAAGTAAAGAACCTTAACAAAGGCGGAACGGCCATCGACCGTAACAAGCAGATAGGCGGACACAAAGCATGAGTGAATACGATGACATCTTACATCTGAACAGGCCTCAGTATCCTGACTTTCCGCCTATGTCCATCCACGACAGGGCAGCCCAGTTCTCGCCGTTCGCGGCACTTGTCGGATACGATGAAGCAGTTGCTGAGACTGCGCGCTTCACTGATGCCCGTCGCGAGATCTCAGAGGAAGAATTGGTCGACCTTAATATGAAACTCAACGAGCTAACTGAGAAGTTATCTGAAAGACCATTGGTAACGGTTCATTACTTTGTTCCTGATGAGCGGAAAGAGGGCGGAAGCTACAGGACAAAGAAGGGCAACGTCAGGACCATAGATGAGTATAATAATCTTATTGTTTTTGCGGATGGAGATAGGATAGCCATCAGCGATACGTATACGATCGTTTTCGAGGAATAAAATGAAGTACGGAAATATTGCGAAGGCCAAATTCATAAACAGACCGAACCGCTTTATCGCGGAGGTGGAGGTCGACGGCAAAAAGGAGATCGTTCACGTCAAGAATACCGGCAGATGCAAGGAACTTCTGATCCCGGGCTGCGACGTATGGCTGACGGCTCCAGATTCACCCGGCAGAAAGACCAAGTATGATCTGGTGGCGGTTCGTAAGAGTAACGGACTTCTCATTAATATCGACAGTCAGGCACCAAATAAAGTAGCGGCTGAGTGGCTGTCAAAACAGAACTACACAACTGTGATCCCTGAATATACTTACGGTGATTCAAGGATAGATTTTTATATGGAGCAGGGCGACACCAAGTGCTTGATGGAGATCAAAGGTTGCACATTGGAAGTTGACGGGATCGGATACTTTCCTGATGCTCCGACAGAGCGTGGCGTTAAGCATATTAGAGAACTTATCAAAGCGAAGAAGGACGGATACCGCGCGATCCTCGGATTCGTGATCCAGATGGACGGAGTAACGGAAGTCCGCCCGAATGTTACGATGCACGCTGAGTTTGGTGAGTCGATGGATGAAGCAAGGAAGGCGGGAGTAGAAGTGCTGTTCCTGACTTGCCATGTTGAACCTGATGAAGTAATCTGTACTTTGGATTGATCATCAGGGGAGAACACAGAAGATGAATAAGAAGAAAGCGATACTTATTGTTGCGATTGTTTTATCAGCAGTTTTATTAGTAGGAATTCTCGCTGTTGGTGTTATCACATATTTGGCAGAGATGTTCAGGAACGATCCGCTTCCTGAAGGATTCCAGAGTAAGCATTACAGTTATGAGCAGGTTTTGGATTATGCTAAGAGCTTTGATCCGAATGCGACAGTAACGGATAGTTACGAGGAAGTGGATAAAAGTTTTGCTTCATATCGTGAATGGCCGGCAGTCATAAACGGAGTTGAGTGCCATGTCGTAAGTTATCCTCTACAGTTTCAGGCAAAGCAGGGTTCGTCGTTTATGCAGACAGGTTATAGGCTTCAGACTGATTATGACTACATCATACTCTGTGAAATATTAAAGAATCATGTTGAACTGGGAACTGCAGCTGAATCACGTAAATACGGATCAGCGATAAGTATGGAGGGAACGGGTCCGCTTCCGCTTCTGGTAAAAAAGGATTTTGATTCCATAGACGAGGAAACTTTCGATGACATATGGGCATCCTACTCTGAGGTCACTCAGGAGATGGGATCAAGAGGTGCCACAAGAGAACTTCAACTGACGATCCATCTTCCTGATAATGTCGATATATATATCCTAGCTGCGGATGACGAGAGTTATCAGAAGGCTAAGACAGAATTGTTCGGATAATCGCAGAAGTGCTGATAAATCGAATTTTGTAACATTGTTACACAATAAATTGCATAAGGAAAACGGCGAAAATGGTTAGAAAAGCGACGACAAACGACATCCAAAGGATACTTGAACTGCTGGTCCAGGTGGACATGGTTCACCACAACGGAAGACCAGATCTTTTTAAAGGCCCGGCGACAAAGCATAATGCCGAAGAGCTTCAGGGAATCATCAACGACGAGACGACTCCGGTGTTCGTCTGCGAGAATGATGAGGGCTATGTCGTAGGTCATGCTTTCTGCATCCATAAGCAGGTGATCGGCGACTCGGTCCTTACCGATGTGAAGACTTTGTATATCGATGACATCTGTGTCGACGAGAAGGCCAGAGGTCAGAAAGTCGGCACACAGCTTTATAACTACGTAGTTGATTATGCTAAGAAGAATAACTTTTATAACATTACTTTAAACGTTTGGACCTGCAATCCTGGCGCGACAAAGTTCTATGAGGCCATGGGATTAAAGCCTCAGAAGACTTGCATGGAGCAGATTCTTTGATTTTTCGAAAATAATTTGAACCTTTCGGCCGTACGTGACAATATTTGATGAAAGATGTTTCGTGCACGGGCATTTTCGAGAGGAGAATACTTAAGACTGATGCAAACGGGAAATGACAAGATCGAGATGCTGATCCGCGACTACGGGAAGGACATATACTCCTTCTGCATGTATCTCACGGGCAACAGGGATGAGGCTGATGATCTTTATCAGCAGACATTCCTTGTGGCGCTGGAGAAGAATAGCATCGATATGGACAACAACCCTAAGTCGTACCTCCTGTCCATCGCAGTGAACATCCGTAATAACAATCGAAGAAAGCTGCTGTGGCGTAAGGAGAAGTTCGACGCCGATTCTCTCGACATCCTCGAGAACATAAGCGACGACCGTCCTACGGCAGAAGAAGAGATGATCATCCGTGACCGCAATCGTATGATCCGAAGGGCTGTGGCCGAGCTCCCGGAAAAGATGCGGCAGGTCATCCTGCTCTTCTATACCGAGGAACTTCCCATATCGCAGATAGCAGCGATCCTCCACACATCAGAAGGCACAGTCAAGAGCAGACTCCACTACGCCAAGAAAACGCTCAAAGGGAGGCTGGAAAAGTATGAATAAAGATACCAATTTTGACAACATGATGCACGAGGCCCTGGCCCCGAACTTCACGCCGTCAGATGAACTTAACAACAAGATCCTCAGCGCGAAGCCGACTAAGAAAAAGGCAGCCGTTTCCGTGATCCCGAAGGTCATTGCAGCCGCTGCCGCAGTCCTTGTCATAGGCTCGCTCAGCGTCTACGCGGGAACCAGGATCTACAGGAAAGTCTTCGTCACCGACCATGCGATATCCGTCGGCAACACTGACTACGTCATCGACGAAGCCATTGCCAGCATGGACATCAACGAACCTCAGTCGCCTGGCTATAGCACTGTCAGTCAGGAGTTTGACTCCTACGAGGAAGCCATGGAAGCGACAGGCCTAGGCTATCATTTCCGCGCCAAGTTCGAACTTAAGGACAAGGTCTACACCTCTGTCACCACCGGCCCGGACGTCGTCTACAACGACCTCAGCACCACGTTCATTTATAACGAGGGCGAGATCGATGTCTGCTACACCACCGCCGAAGGAAACATTGCCGAGGATGCAGCCTATTCTGTCCGTCTCGAAAACACGAACAACCCACGCGACTACGTCACGCCATACGGTGCCGAATTCTCGCTCGTCGATGAGATCGTCGACGGCAGAACCAAAACCTACGTCCTCGTCTCCTACGACGACGTAAACGGCTACCTTGCTTTCTATAACCTAAGTGACGACGAGATCCACGAAGTCCTCGACTCACTCGAGATCAACCTGAAACCGGAGTAAACAACCATGAAAAAACTAACATCACTTCTTATAGTGAGCCTCCTTCTCATCTCAATGACAGGATGCTCACCGAAGGAATCTGC